>JBFMGH010000467.1:0-3134 GCA_040752795.1 Cyanobacteriota bacterium | reverse complement strand
TGGCATTTATTATTATTAATAAATTCATTTTTCTCAAGATATTCAATTACCTTCAGATCTTCTCTGGTAAAATAATCTTCGCTAGGTTCATTATAAGCATGAACAATAAAGTTATTGTATGAAGAATCAAAAACCAGACTTTTTAAATTATTTTCCATCAAATTTTTATTTACATTTTGCAAACCAGAACCATTTTGATAGCCAAAACCCATTTCGTTAAATATTCTATAAATTATGGGATTTCTATATAAGCTTACACCATTATTTATATCATCTAGAGTTAACCCTACTGGCAAAAAACCCGGGCTAACTATTTCCATACGATCACTAAATACAGATATTGATATAGTATCCTGGAAATTAGAATAATCTCTATGTAAAACAGCATTTAATACTAATTCTTTTAAAACATCTGCTGAGAAATCAACATCGTTAAAATAATTAATTACATTTGAATACTGTTTTATCAAGGTTCCTGAAAATGTTTTGATATCAACCAATTTAGATCTATCTTCATATTCATAGACTTTACATCTAATTTTTGCTTTCTGAAAATAATTGTTGACTTTATCAGAAAAAAGTAAAATTGCAGCTACTGTCGGATAAACTTTAGAACCTTCACGATAAATTAGCTGGTTTTTCTCAAGAAAAGCATAATTTATAAGAGATTTAGACGCACCAGTAAGCATTTCTTTTTTATCAGAGTATTCTTCAATTAATTTTTTGTTTAAATCATCAATATCTGTATCGTAGGCTGGAGTAGAGTCAAATGATACACTTGCCGAGGAACGCTCCAACTCTGCAATTATAGCAGGAGTAGCCAACTGATTATGTTTACCAATTCTTACATAAGTACCCTTTAATTTATCAAGCCCTTTTAAAATATATGGTTTTAAATTACCGGGAAGAATAGTAACATTTATAAGTTTTTTATCCTCGTGATTTAATGTTTTAATAAAGAACGCTGGCAAAGGTTCAACAGCAGTACTTATTATTGTTTTAAGCTCAGACTGAACTTCAAACAAGCTTTTCTTGTCAACTCCAATAATTTCATTAGCTCTGGAATCAAAGCCAATAATTAACTCACCCCCAGATAAATTACTGAATGCACAAACTATTTTTGCTATTTCCTGTCTGGTGGGTATGTCTTTTCTTAACTCAAGAGTTGGACCTTCTGGTTGCTTTATTAGTTCTTGAATGTTCATTACAAAAATATATTAAAAAAGAGATTAATATCAAAGTATTTCTTAGCTTTCTGTGACTATTATTAATAATGCCCAAATTTTTAATGTTTATCGAAATTATCGAGATTTTGAGAAACGTTCAATATTTTATCTAGCTTTACCTGCTGAATTAATTCCATTATTTCAGGATGAACATTAATTATTAAAAACCGAACTTCTTCTTGAAGACAGATCATTTGAGCATGCACCAACATCCCAACAGCAATGCTATCAAGAATAGTTACTTTGGATAGGTCTAATATAATTTCATTAATATCTTCAAGCATAATTTCCATAAAATATTTTTTAAAGTGCCTTGCTACATTTACGTTAAAAAACATTTCATCAACAAAGATTGTTAAATTTTCCTTGTTATAGTTTATTAAAATACTCATTTATTTAAAAATCTTCTGTTATATCCTGGTTAACAATTGCATACATGCAGCCATCGTTAGAGCCGCAGTATATAACCTCATCTTTAGTAACAGGATTTGATTCTATAGAACCATAAGTTTGAAACTTCCATGCTTGATCACCTGTTGCCAAATTCAATGCATATATACTGTTATCTCTAGAACCAAAGCAAACAAGCTTCTCCAGAATAATCCCCTGGGTAACATTAAAATATGTTGGGAAGAAAATAAGCATTTTCTGTTCACCAGTTTGAAATTGCCATTTTTTATTATGATTTTCCAGGTTCAAAGAATAAAAAAGACCTCCATTAGAGCCAAAATATGCATAATTATCTCTAAAAACAGGCATTGTTACTTGCTTATCATCTGCCTGAAAAACCCATTTACCTTCACCAGTGGCAGGGTCAATAGAATGCAATGTTCCTGCCCAGGATCCTACATAGAGAGAGTCATTGTACATTGTTGCCTTTGACAAGCCTTCAGAGTCTACTTTATATTTCCATTTTATATCAGCATTTTCACTATCTACACAATATAAATGCAAATCACCTGAAGAAATATAAATATTTTTATTATCATCAACAAATGTCTGACAACTTATAACGTTATTGGTATGAAAATCCCATATTTTTTCACCTGTTAAAGTTGAAACACTGTAAACGACACCATCCCAGGCACCAAAAACAATCTTTTGATCCACATAATTAATTACGGTATCTATTTCACCATCTGTTTCAAAACGCCAAATTTCATCACCAGTCTTTTTATCAAGTGCAATTACGTGATAATCATCAGATCCAACAAAAACCATTGATTCATTCGCCGCAGGAGTAGAACAAATATTCGTATTTATTTTCTTTTTCCAGGCCAGATCACCATTTTCTATATAAAGTGCATAAAAATATCCATCATTTGAGCCAAAAAACATAAGTTCTTCATCAATATAAGGTGTTGATTCAATATGACCACCAGTTAAAAATTTCCATTTTAAAGCCGCTTCAGGCACTTAACTTACTCCTTCAATACTTTGACTAATATTTCCTCTAGCTTTGTAAGCATTATAAATATCAACTAACCAAGAAAGTTTTTCTTCATAACTTAATTCTTCTATATCATCAATATTATACACATTATTTAATGAAAGTTTATTAAAATAAAATGTTAAAAATTCATTTAACAAATTATCTCTTGAAGAATGCTCAAAAGAATCTTTTCTTTTAAGGAAACTCCCTATTAGTGTAAAATCTTTGGGTGAAAGTTTTGAGATATTAGGTATGTCTGATTTAAAGTCATCAGGAATTTCAGTATCAACTAATGGAACAGTTATTTCCTTCTCTTTAACTACTATTGTTCCAATAGCATAATCTCCTAAACGCTTCTCTTTTTTTGAAAATAAAACAAAATAAGGGCCAACAATTAAATCAACAATTCTTATAATATTTCTAATAAATACTTCTAAAAATCCTACTGGTTGTCCATTTTCTCTTATTACTCTTAT
>JBFMGH010000466.1:0-6173 GCA_040752795.1 Cyanobacteriota bacterium | reverse complement strand
TAATGATCTATGTGTTGAAAATAATTTAATCAAATCTCATAATGATATTTCAACTCCGGATAAATATGAAATAATTAACGCAGCAGATTGTTATGTAACTCCAGGATTAATTGATATTCATATTCACGGGGGATTGGGATGTAATTTCCTTGAATTTTCTGAAGAAAAAATAATTTTATTAAAAAAAGATCTATTAAAACATGGTGTAACATCAATATATGCTACTGTAATGACCGCATCAAAAAATATAATGATTGATGCAATTAAATCATTATCTGAGTATATTAATAAGCAAGACCCGTTATTGCCTGAAATACTTGGCCTTAATATTGAAGGCCCATTTTTATCTTCTGAATACAGGGGAATACAGCCTGAAAAGGATTTATTAACCCTTAATAAAGAAATTTTAAAAGAATTTCTAACAGAAAAAGTGAAAATATTAACTCTAGCTCCTGAACTAGATGAATATGGAATAAATATTTCATACTTAAAATCAAATAATATTATACCTGCCATGGGTCATTCATTAGCAACTTTTGAGCAGGCTAATAAAGCAATAGAGCAGGGAATAGTTCTTGTTACTCATTTGTATAATGCCATGAGAAGATTTCATCATCGTTCGCCAGGAATACTAGCAGCTTCTTTATTGAGTAGAAATGTTTATACTGAAATCATTGCAGATGGAATACATGTTCATCCTGCAGCAATAGAACTGGTTGTTAAAGCAAGACCCAATAATAAAATTATTCTGATTTCTGATTCTATTGCTTTACGAGATGTAGATAACTATGAATATTTTGTTGGTGAGGATAAAATAACGGTTAAAGATAATAAAGCTATTAATAATAAAGGGGTTTTATCAGGCTCGGTGTTATCTTTAGATGATTCTATTAGGAATTTAGTAAAATGGGGTGTTGTAGAATTTAGTGAAGCTATAAATTACGCTTCAATTAATCCTGCAACATTGCTAGGAATTGACGATAAATATGGTTCAATTATACCCGATAAAATTGCTAATATTGTTATATGGGATAAAAAAACATTAAAGATTAAAGCAACGATTATTCAGGGGCATTATCATCAACATTCTGCCGGGTAGTTTGTTTTAGATCATATAGTTTCATAAATTTTTCATAATCAGGTTCAACTGGTATTTCAAAAGTTGCTTCAGTAATCAAAATATTAAAATAGGTTGATAAATCAGGGTAATTTTTAATAATATATTCTTTTATTAGTTCAGATTCTTCTGTATTAACTTCAACATCGTCAGTTTCCGTTAAGTATGCAACATGTAAAACAATCTTATCGTTAACGGGCATTATTTTAAGATCATATACAGGAATAACATAATCAGTATCCACTTCCCATTCAGTTGGTTCAGGGTCTTTCTTTGATGGTAAGGTAACATTTAATTCTTTTAAGGCATTGTAAGAATCAAAGATATACCCTGGCATAACAGTTTCAACAGGGGAAATATCAGTTAGCAACTTATAATATACATATGCCAGATTTTTTTTACCCTGTGTTTTATATTGAGATGCAATTTGGTATAGGTTAAAAGAAGTGTTACCTATAGCACCACTAGGATAAATACTAAAATGAGTAACTTTCCATTCATTATTTATTTTTGAAAGTAATAAAGACATTTGTGCAGCAGTTTGTCCCCGTCGACCAATAAATATAGCACCAGCTTGATCTTCTTTGGGGTTGTTAATATTAAAATACAAGCTATTTTCGTTTGATTCTTTTGGTGTTGTACAGACCCCAGAAATTTTTGTTGATTCAGGGTTTGTTTTAATCAGGTAAAGGCTTTGCAGCTGAAATCCGGGTATTGCAGACATTATCTGGCTGGCGCCCGGCAAAAAGGTATCAAGTTTATTTTCTTTGATGCCTTTTGACTCTAAAGTGGTTTGTAATTCAGGGCTTAAATATTGCTTTATTCTACTATAATCCTGATGTTTAAGGTATTGCACTATTTCGTTGGCTATATTTCTTATCATTCTGGCTTCGTCAGCCTTGACACCCTTTTCTTGAATACAAACAAAAGTATTTTTATTAATAACATATTTAAATTCCTTTGGCATTAGAGAATAATCAGGGATCTGTTGGCCTCTATTGCACCCTGAAATTAGAATTAAAATAGTAATTAATGTTAATAGTTTTATTTTCATAATGTATTTATCTCTTTAATTATAGTAAAAAGAATCTTATTAATTAATTTATGGAAGTAAAGTAATTATAATATAAAGGCTTTGGTAAGCACATTAAAAAACAGACTTAATTAAACCACTATACTTTTCAAATTTATGTTTAATTAGTTCTTTGACTATAGCAGATATTTTATTCATGAATAATTAAGCAAAAAAAAAGCTACATATTCTTGTAGCTAAACGTATAGGGATCATGCTTATCGTCTTTTCTAAGGAGTACATTATTATAATAAAATTTTTCACTATAATATTCATCCTACGCAAATTGTATTTAGGAGGTTAATGACTCATATATTTACTATAGACCACATGGTTAAGTGTTGTAGACCATAAAAAATTTACTGATATCAAAGCTAAAAAAGACCGGTAAATGCAATAATTTTAATAATTAAAATTATTAACACTCTATAAATAAGCTTATAAATCTTTTATTATTTACTCATAGCTGTATTGCCCAGAGAGAAATTAGACTATTTCAGTATGAATAAATAATTAAGGTATAATTTTTTTATGAAGAACTTCACGTTGTTCAGGTGTTAAAACTCTTCTTTTTGACAAGAAATTCTCTGTTGCTTCATAACGGAGTTGTTTTTGTCTTAGCATGATATCATTTTGAAGTTTTCTAATACGGTCTTCATCGGTATCTGGATTTTTCATAATATTTTTCAGTTGTTGTTGATCTCTGACTAATCTTGGTCTGATAACTTGCTGAATTCTTTTCCATTCTTCGTCAAGTTGATTAATTTTTACAGACTGTTCCGCCGTTAAATTTAGTTCAGACCAGTTAATATTGAAGGAAGGTTTAGAAATATTATTAAGGTTTTGTTGTAGACTGACATTTTGTATTTGTTGTGTCTGCTGTTGTTGAGAATAAGCAGGTAAAGAGAAAAATGAAATTGTTATTATTAATATTAAAGTAATATTTTTAGAATCCATAATCGTCATCCTGATACATTATTGGTATAACACCAGAAGGCGGAGTGCTGAGAGCACTGGTAAATAAATATCCATCAGAAGATGTTGCCAGGTGATCAGTAAAACGATCAGCAGGTCTAACATAGGCATCTGCAACAGTTCTGGCGTTCCGCTCTTCTTCGTTTGCAGGGGTTAGAACCATAAAATTACTGGCAGTATTTAAATCTTCTACAGGGTACATAATACTCAAAACATTCCATACAAGTATTACCATTATAAAAGAAGCTGCTGTAGACCATATAAAAGTTTTATTTCTAGAGTCTTTATTGAGCTTGTATCTAATTGAAGGCCACAAATCAATATTATTAAAAGGTTTTAATAAGGCTTTTTTAATATTTTGTTGAATATATTTAAGTTCGTTTAATTCTTTTCTGCATTGTTGACAGCTTAAAACGTGTTCTGAAATACTTTTGTATAGGTCAGCATTTATTTCTTTATCAATATAAGCTGATAACTGTTCAGAAACAAAGTTGCATTCAATGTGATCAGGCTGAATAAGTCTTTGATAGATCTTTTTCCAAAGATCAATATCCAGAGAATCAACAGAAAGCTTAATTAAGTTTCTAAGAACCTCAAGTTTTTGATATTTTTCATTACATTTGGGGCAGTTTTTTAAATGTTCTTCAATTGAATAATATAAAATTGGTTTAATTTCAGCATCGAAATAAGCAGAAAGTTCTTCGTTAACAATATCACAAGATATATCTTGTTTTTCAGATAATCTATTCATTATAGATTCAGAGAAATCTGGTATATCAATTTCCTCACTAAAAAGAGAACCTTTAATTTTAGAAGAAATATTTTCAAGAATAGATAGTTCATTCTTGCAACTGTTACAATCAGCCAGGTGATTTTCTATGAGGAGAGTTTCATTATCAGAGATCTCGCCATCAATGTAGGCTGATAAAGTTTCTTTAATTTTTTCACAAGAATAATTATCTTTCATTATTGCTTCCTACATTTATATAAGGTTTTAACTCTTCTTGTAGCCTACTCCTTGCTCTTGCGATCCTGGATTTAACAGTGCCTAAGCTAGTTCCGGTCAGCTTAGCTATTTCGTCATAACTCAATCCTTGTAATTCTCTAAAGACGATAACTGTTCTAAACTGTTCCGGTAAATTATTAATTGCTTGACGAATTTTAACATCAAGTTCAGTGTTAAGAATATTTTCATCAGGTTGCTGAGATGAATCAGAAATATCTCTGGTGGCAGAAATCTGCTCGACTTCTTGTGTTACCGGGGTATCCATTGAAATGGTATTGAGTTTTCTTTTTTTTCTGCGTAGTTGATCATAAACTAGATTTGTGACTATCTGATTAAGCCACCACTTAAAGGTAGAAGGGTTTCTCAATGACTTAATAGACCTGCACATTCTAAATAAAACTTCTTGAGCTAAATCAGAAACTTCTGATTTATCAGATAAAAGATGATATATAGTACTAAAAACAATTTTTTGATTTCTTTTTACAAGTTCTTCTAATGCCATCATATCTGAATTCTGGCATCTTAAAATAAGATCTTTTAGATCAAGTTCAGAATATTGTTGTTTTGTAAGAGATATTTCTAAGACCATAAATTAATAAACTGTATTTTTAACTTTTCTTTTGATAGAATTATTAAAACATAGAAAAAAACTTGTAGTCAAACAAATTAGATACTATTAACATGCCTAGAATATTTTTTATATTTCTATTTTTGTTCTTTACGATGACACCATTTGTTTTCGTAAAGTTTGCAGAAGCTATGTTAGGAGTAACAGCTCCGGAATCATCTCAAAATACAACCCAAACAACAAATAATACTAACAATAATTATCATCACAACAGCTATTATAACAGCCCCTATCACCATTCACATTATGGTGGCTTTTTCTATTACGGAAACAGAGGTAGAGGTGGCTGGTTAGGAAGATCATATAACAGTTTTGGTGGTTCAAAACGCAGTTATGGCTCTTTTGGAAGTTCACGTTCATATTCTGGCGGAACTTCATCTTATAAGGGTGGTAGTTTTGGATCATTTGGCAAGTAGATCGTCAGTTATTGTATTAGTTAGGAGAAATTAATATGTTCATACTTGCAACAACCTCAGCGGCATTAAGTCTGGATACAGCTTTAAGCGCAGTGTTTGTTACAACAATCTATGCTATATTGGGAGCTATTATTTTAATTGCAGCTTATAAAGTGTTTGATATTATTAATCCCCTGGATTTTGACAAGGAAATAGCTAATAATAATATTTCATTATCAATTATGATAGCCGGGTTCTTTCTAGGAATGTCTATAATAATTGCTTCAGCTATATTTGGTTAAGAACTAATTGCTAATTGGAGCTATTTAAATGTCTTCTATAAGTCCATCTGAATTTGCAAAAGATCATGGAATTTTGGGATTTCTTCATTTTTTGGTGTTTCCATTGGATATATTTATAAGTGGTGATGGGGATTTCGAAGCAGGAAGAGAGCAAAGAGTTTGTGAGTTAACACCTATATTATTCTGGTTAATTCCGTTAATTATAATTTTAACTAACTTTACATATTTAAGCGGTCTGGGTTTAGCGTTATTTTTATTATTAGAAATATTTTTACTGGTATTTCTTAGCATTATTTATTGCTGGAGATTATCAATTGGTTTTCTATTTGAACTTTTTATCAATTATTTCCTGAGTTTTCTTATACTGGGAATATTAATGATGGTATTAACGTTCATATGGGCTTCTTGTGGCCTGATTATAATAGTTATATTTGTAGTTGGAGTTATATCATATTTTAGTCGTGGCAATAGTGACAGAGACTATTATGATGACGACTGGTAAGAATACAGTTTCAAATTAAATCAGTTTTAACCTGATTAATTCATGAATTTGTTTCATTTAGGTAAAACCTTCTTCTAATGACATATTTTAAAAATACTGGATTTACACACTGTAAATTCAGATGATAGCTCTCAAAAGAAGAGAGGGGGTGTGTTTTTGCTTGCTTAGCAAGCAAA
>JBFMGH010000465.1:0-7876 GCA_040752795.1 Cyanobacteriota bacterium | reverse complement strand
GTTTTTGCCAGCGCAGCTGGCAAAAACACCCTATAAAAATTTAAAGCCATATATCGTTTACTTCCGTGGATTGGTATAATTAAAAAACTAGTAGTGTTTAAAGTTTTGAAATTAAATCAACTACCAAAATGTTATTAACTAAAATAGTTTTATATTCAAAATTCCCTTTTTAATAAAATTAAATAAAAAACAAAATGAAAAAGATTGTGGGTTTTAAGAGGTTATTCAAGTAGGTCTATAGGCTCACAATAGTTGAGTTGCTAACAGTAGATAAAATATTTTGAATATCAGTAGGGTAATTTTTTTTAAAAAATTCTTATAAATATTTTAAAATAAGTGTCTTGATATAATACTCTATTTAAATTATTTTTTTGTAAGTATATTAAAATTGATTTCTAAGTAAGCTAGAATTAACAGATAAAAATAAATTTTTAATAAACTTTTGAGGATTAAACAATGAAAAAAATTATCAGGAAAAAGCAAAAAATGTTGAAAAGAGCATTATTAACATTTTTAGCAACAGCTTTGCCAATAGCATTTATTTCAATAACAGATGCTCAGGTTACACCTGATGGTGCATTTACATCAGTAGTTCCTACCGGTGTTAACCAGTGGGAGATTAGTTCTATTAATCCCTCTTTTTCAGTTGGTCCTGCTTCAATGGTTTTCAATAGATTTACACAATTCATTATAAATGCTGGTGAGCAGTATGATATATTATTGCCTATTGGTTCCTCGGCCTCAATAAATATTATTGCTGGGGGCGGTGGTACTAATATTGCGGGAACACTAAGGGCTTTAACCGGTGGTTCTGGTTCGCCTGTAGGTGGTAATATGATTTTTATTGATCCTCAAGGTATAACAGTGTCTGGTCTTGTTGATGCAGGATCCATAATGATGTCTACTTCTAGTGCTACACAAATACCGCTTAATGGTGGTGGTTTTGCTGATATAAATAACCCTGCAGATATTCCCAATTTAATACTTCAGGGTGTAGATATTACAGGAGATGCTCAATTTGTAAATCCTGGAGGGGCTATAAATCTTACTGGTACAGGTATTATACAGTGTACGCCTGTTAGCCCCTTTATCGCTGGAGAAAGTGGAATAATGATGTTTGCAAATGCTTTTGGTATTGATGGTACAATCGGTACTACTGCACCTGGGGCATCTATTGCTTTGTATACAGGAAGTCAGCTAAACTTTAATTTGACTAATGCTGATACCAATACATCTCCACTGGTTGCAAATGGTTCGGCTAATGTTAGCCTTTCAGGAGTTCTTAATGCTTCTGATGGTACCATTGATATTGATATAAATACCAATGATTTGTTGAATAACGTAATTAATATTTTTGGTCAACTTAATGCTTCTGCAATAACACCCGGAGTCGATGGTGGTGAGGTTAATTTAATTGTCAGGCAACCAGCCAGTGGTGCTGTTATGATAGATAATTTGTCTCTACCGGGTCCTAATATTCTTGCTGATGGTATGACAACTGGTAGCGGTGGTAGTGTTTCTATTCAATCAAGGAGAATAGACATAATAAATGGTACGGCAATACGTGCTAATAATGGCGCTACAGGTTTAATTGGAGGCAATTTGAATTTAACAGTTACTCCAGGTTCAGGCCCTGTAGCGATTGCAAGTGTTCCAGCTGCTTTTATTGAGCCGACATCATTTGCGAATGTTCTTGTAACTGATGGTCAGCCAGGTGTTATTGGTACAATAAACTTTCAAGATGATCTTACTACACCAGGTTTTAATGTGCAGGATGCAGTTAATTTCCCTGCTCAGACTTATGTTGGTATAGCCAGCCTGGGGAATGTTTCTATAACTGCTCCTATAAATGTGTTTGATTGTTTTGGCATTAGAGCCTCAACTATAAATGTGGATTCAACTGTTGCTACAACGGGAGGTGATATAATTATTTCCTCAATAGGTGGGTCAATATCAATAGGTCCTGCAGGAGCGCTTAATACTGGGCCAGGAGGTTTTGTAGCTCTCACAAGAGATGATTCTATTGGATCACTTACTGTAAACCTGACTGGTAGTATAAATGTTGATGGTGGAAATGAAGCATTAACAGTTGGTAATTATTCCGGGTTACTATTTACCAATCAGGTTAGTTTATTAGGTGCTCAATGGGGAAGTAACGCTGGAACTTATACTGCTACAACAGGGTTATCTCCTGCTGCTTCTCCTGGAGTTACTGCTTCTACAATAAATGTTGCAACTAATGCAGCTCCACCACCACCTCCGCCACCTCCATCTCCTACAACGCCAACTTCAACAACGACAACAACAACAACAACGACTCATACAGATACACCAACTGATGATCAAGTAGAATATGAAGTTGGTAGAGATCTTTTAATACAGGATAATGTACCGACAGAAACTTCAACTACGACACCTGTTGTTCAAGATGATTCTAATGATGGTAAAAGTGAAATAACTGTTCAGGATGAAGTTCTGGAAGTGCAAAAAGTTTTTGATGGAGATAGTGATAAAACGTTTGGTGATCTTAATGAAATAGCAATGTTGTTAGATATTTGTACTGAATCTGGAGAGGCCTGTAACGATGCTTCAGATGGAACACTGGGAGACGATCTTGTTTCAACGTTAACAAAAGGTTATCCTTATGATAATGAATTTACAGCTGATGGCTCAGGATTAGTCTTTTCGTATTCAGCAAACTATCATCCTCAGGGGCTTGAAAGCTTTTTGACAAAGATTAAATATCTTGAGGAAAAATTTGCAGATGATTCAAATCAATCAGGAAATAATTTGATGGGTTATAAACACCCGCCAGCGAAGGAAAGAATTGATCGGGTCATTATTATTATGCAGGATGAAAAAATGGAACTTGAAAATAAAAGAGTTAATGAGAGAAGATTTAACAAAGTAGTTAAACATATTAATTAAGTGTATTAATTAGCATTTATAACAAAAAGGCTGCTATTAAGCAGCCTTTTTGAATTATAGTATAGATAATATATAAGGTTTAATCTTCTTCAATGCCATTAATGGGTTTATTTTGTTCTTTTAGGCCTTTACTGTAATCGGCAGTATTGGTAAGTTGCTCCATCAAAGTGCTTTTTTCTGAAATTTGAGGTAACATAATAAACCAGGTTGACTTAATGTCAGGGTTATGTTTGCTAGAAACTTCAACTAGTTCCAATATTTTAAGATTTTTTTCTTGCTCTAAATTGGTGCTATCAAACTGAAGGTTAGTTTCTGTCTCCGAGTCAATTTTTTTCTGTATTTTATCAATTTGCTTGAGTAAAGAATCAACATCCGGTTTATCTTTAACTTTACTTATGAGCCTGTCTATTTCAACATCATATATATCTAAAGCCTGATTTATAGGTGTTAATCTGTCTAAAATTACTTTACATTCATCGGTCTGGCATTTAGTTTTATCTATTTCCATAGCAGCTCCAATACCACCAGCTGCTTTAGCGTCACCTACCATTCGAGCTTTACTAAATTTTATAGCTTCAGCTGGATAACTTGTAAATAGTATTGCTGCAAAAATAATTAAGAATAATAGTCCTGTTTTAAATTTGTTATTCATATTTATTCTCCCTTGATTCCTCTTACCTTATAAATTTTTACCTGTTGATCTTTTCCTTTTACCTTTTCATAACCAAGGTCATCTACATCAAATATATCTTTAACTTGTTCATAAGTAAACTCACTTATGAGAATACATTTATTACTAATACCACATGTAGCATACTTTTTGTTTAATCCTTCCAATCGTGAAGCTAAATTTACAGAATCTCCTATAACCGTGTAGCTTTTAATTTTTGAAGAACCAATATTGCCTACAACAGCTTCGCCAGTATTAATACCTATTCCAATATTTATTTCAGGGTAATCTTTTCCATCACTTTTCCATTTTTCTTTTAGTTTTTCGAGTCTATTAATCATATCAAGAGCACCTCTAATAGCTAATTCAGCATGATTACTTCTTTTAACAGGGGCACCCCAGAATGCCATTATAGCATCTCCAATGAATTTGTCTATGGTGCCTTCATTCTGGGTAATGGCTTCAACCATTTCGTCAAAATATTCATTTAAAAACATAACCACTTCTTTAGGGGTGCTGTGTTCAGATATTGTTGTAAACCCCCTTATATCAGAAAAAAGAATAGTAATTTCTTTACTATCACCGCCTAATTCTACTTTTGACGGGTCAGATAATATTTCAGTCATTATTTGTGGTGCAAGATAGTTTGAAAACGTACTTTTAAATAGTTTCTTATCTTTGTCAACTTTATACAACTGATATGTGATACATCCAATAAAAGTAAGGAATATTGATGCTTCTGTGTAGACTATATCAGCAACTACCGAATAATATTTAAAAAGGCAAATAGGTAATAAACAGTATAGTAAATATAAAGATCCAGTACCAATACCAATTTTAGGATCTTTAATACCCAGTAAAGTAATACCAGTGAATATCGTTAATATAAACATTACTATTAAAGTATTAATATTAGAAGCTTTATGAAGAAAATGATTCTGTAATATATTATCAAGAATTGTTACATGAAGATACACTCCAGGCATTTCATCTTGGAAGGGTGTTGTAATAGTATCTTTTGCAATACCTGTTTTGTCCATCAGGCCTAAGAACAAGTATTTATTCTTAATCCAGGGTGAATAAATTGCCGGAGCGTTTTCAGGAAACTGAGAAACAAAGTCAATTAATTCTTGACTACAGGTGTTGTTTTCAATACATTTATGTACCTGATCAAATTGTTGCTGTATTTCCTCTTTTGTTAAACCAGTTTGTTTTGAGGCAACCTGTAGAAATTTATATGAGTCAATAACATCTTCTATTGGTACTGTAAGATATATATTATTAGTTCCTTCAGGAGGTTTATACCAGTTAATTAAATAGAGATTATCTTCAAGTGTGGGTATTTTTTTATTATTAACTTTAATATAATTTTTACCCTGTGATATTTCAGGATCATTATGGGACTCAAGATAAGTTTCTAAAGATATTGTAGCGAAGTATAACTGGTGATACTTAATAAATAAGGGGATTTTATTTATAACAGTATCTCTGGAATAGATATTAACCATACCAATAGACATACAGGCATCAAGAAGTTCTTTAAATGGTTTTTGAATTTCAAAAGTTAAATTTAATACTTTTTTATCCGTTTCGCCTATTTGATAAAATATTTCTTCAGCACTAACTGCATTTAAATCTGTTTTGTTGTTTACTGAAACAGTGTTTAAATTGCCTATAGTTTCTTTTTTTTCTATATCTATACTTGTAACAATTGTTCCTATAGTGAAATATTTATTGTTATTTTTAAAATTTTTAACGGCATCAGTAAATAATATATCTGATTTCATATCAGATTTTTTTCTAGTAGGAAAATAAAGGTCAAAAGATATTGATTTAGCACCGTAAAAATTAACAGCATCAACCAGATCTGCATATGCTTTTCTGCTCCAGGGCCAGTCACCATATTCTTTAGAATATTTAAAGGTGCTTTTTGTATTTATACCTATAACAGCGCATTGATCAGACTGGGAAGTATTATTGTGAAAATTTCTGAATCTCCAATTTAAAGAAAGAAGATCTATTCCATCTAAGACTTTGAAATGTAGAAAAAAAGCAAGAAGAGTAAATGAAACCAAGCCTATAATTATCCCAATAATAATAGGTTTTGATTCAAGCATTTTTATAAAGGCATGTATACCAGAAAAGTAAGATTCTTTTGAAATTTTATTATTCATAAATTCCAACCGGTAGAACTTTTCATTATTGTACTAAAAAATATGGATTTGTGCTTTTAATTAAGAAAAAGTATTAATGGATCATATGAATACAAGTATCATTAAAAGTTAGCCTTAAAGCTTCAATCTCATTTTTAACAATTTTAATAATGTTATCAACCATAGAAATATTAATGATTTCTAAGACATCCTGGTTTAAGTTGTAAATACAAAATACTACTTTATTAATTTTTGCAATGTTGCTAATGCTTACTAAAATGCCAATACCATAACTTGTAATAAGTGAAACGTTTTCAAAATTTAAACAGATCTTGTTAACTTTCCTTTTTTCTATAAGATCAATACATTTTGCTTTAATAAAACCTGAATTTTGCAGACCAAACCTGGGGGTTTTAATATCAAATATTACAACATTATTTAATATTCTGTAATTACAAATATTGTTGTCGATTGTTGTTACTATAGAAGATAGATAATTAATAGCATCTTTTTCGTCAGAAACTATCTGAAGAGCTTTTTCAAGGTTAAGAATTTTAATAGATTCAATCAGGTCATTATTGAGATTAAAAAGGCATATTTCGCCATTGTACTTATGGATTATTTTGCTAATATCCAGCAAGGTGCCAACAGCAGTGCTTGAAAATAAAAGTATATTCTCAAAATTGATAGCTATATAATTAATATTTTCTTCTTGAATAAGCAAAAGAACTTTATTGCTTAAATCATAAGCAAATATATGATCAATAATCTTTTCTTGAATATCAATAATAGCAATATCATCTTTTGTTCGAATTTTACAATTCATACTTAAGATTACCCACCCTGTTAAATAACTTTCTATAAATGAGGCTTTTAATATATACCCTTATAACTATTATTTTCTTTTTTTTGAAATATTAAAATTAATAAAAAGTTCAAAAAACCTTCAACTAAAGTTTAATTGAATGATTAATAGATTTCATTTAATTTGTTAAAAGTTTTAAAAATCAAGGCTATCAGGAGGAGGAAGTGGTGAATCCCAGTCAACATCACCCTGTTCATCTTCTTGTTCTTCTCTAATGTCTTCTTCTTCGGGGTCAGGTAGTGGTTGGTCAAGGCTGTCTCCGCCGGGATCAACTAAAGGGGCATGTATATTATCCATGTCAACCTCATCATCCTGGGCAAATACATATGTAGAACCAATTGTGAGGATTAACATAGCTGCTGCTAATAATACTGCTAACTTTTTCATATTGATTCCTTTCAGTTTATATTTATTAGTGCGATTAAGTGATTTGTTAATATTAATATAAAAAAAAATATAATTATACTGATCTCTTTTTGGCAAGTAGAAATTCTAGCGTTCGGACTTTTTCTAGCACCCTAACCTTACTCAATTAGCAATTATACTATTCCTTGAAAGTAATGATAGATTCTAGAGAATTGAGGGCAGGGTGTTTTTCGTTGCGCAGCAACGAAAAACACCCTGTAGTAAATTTAGTCCATATATAGTTTTCTTTCGTGGATTGATATAAATAGAATTCAAAATAAAAAATTTGTTCCTGTTTGAATATATAAAGTAGTTTTTCTATATATTAAACAGACCTCTGCATAACTAATGTTTTATAAAATATCAGAGAACAGTGGTTAATGAGGGAGGGCTTAAAAGGCCCCACGCAGCGGGCCTTTTAAGCCCGACACTATTTCTCTACTACCTTAGCTCTTTTGAGAATATATACACTTATGTTTTAAATAGAATTGTATATAGTTTTTATCAAATATACATTTATTTTTAGCTACTAATAATACTTTAGCGAAATATTGTACACGAATATAATTGTGATATAATCATAAGCTAAATTTAATTTGTCTAGTTTGTTTTTATCAGAATAGAAATAACAGCAGCGTTTCCCTCTAGTGCTTTTATATTTTAATTACAATATAATTAAAAATGTGTGATAAGGATAATTTAGTATTCATCAATTAGTTATATTATGAATTTTAATGTAACTAATTAGTATCGATAAATACATAAACTGAAAAAGTTATTATACTGATCCTTGAAAATAATTTATAGATTTCAGATTATAGAGGCAGGGTGTTTTTGCCTTGCTTTGCAGGCAAA
>JBFMGH010000464.1:0-35111 GCA_040752795.1 Cyanobacteriota bacterium | reverse complement strand
CGGGGTGTGATTTTGCCCCCCGGCACTCATTAGCCACTGTTCTCTGATATTTTATAAAACATTAGTTATGCAGAGGTCTCTATAATAAAACTATCTGAAATAAAGAAGCTTAGCAGAAATCTTTGAACTAAATACTATTTTACTTTGCAATAAAACCATACTGAAGAAAATTCAGTAGAAAAGTCAAGATATAATTGTTTTTATAGAATTATAATTTAATCTTTTATTTTTTTGAAACCATATTTAATATTTTTCGGTTTATCAAGGTTAGAGTGGAAGATATTTTTGTGGAATGTTTTCAGTTTTATTTCCGAAATATCAATTGGTTTACGGCAGGCATGTTGAGATAAACCGAATTCCTCCTGGAGTTTTTCTGAGCATTTTGAACAAAAATAGCCTTTTCTGGTTAGACTTGTTATTCTATTACTGCATAATTTGCAGGTAGCAACTATTCTTGGCCCTGCATTAGCCAATTGGCCCGAGAAATAAAAATCTTCCAGATGATCTAAGGGCACATTTGTTTCTTTAAAAATTTGCTCTAAAGATAATTCAATATCTGGATGTTCTCTGATATACCTGAATATCAAAATTAATTCGTGTCTTTCAATTGCAGCACAAACGTCACAAATATCACGTAAAACTTTCTTATACAATTTACTGCATTTTTTGCAATTAGCTAGCTTCAATTGATATCCTCAATCAATTTTTTACTAAATGGGTAGTACTATTTGGAATTAACCGCTTTTTTAGATGATGGGTGCTCAATTTACAGTATCCCTCTATTTAAAATATCGTCAGGATTACTAATTTCTTTAATAATGCTAGCATATTTTCTTAAAATGTTAATCACATTTCTTAAAAAAAGAAATAAACCATTAAATCTAGCTGGTTTTTCAAACAGGTTAATACTTTACAGAATTAATGTTTTCAAATATATTTTTTTATTATAAAAGTTGAAGTAATCTTTAACCATTAACGTTTTATTGTGATTTTTAAAGAACCTGCAAAATTGATAGTATAATAACTTAATGTCAGAAAAAAAAATAAGTAGTATGAAAAATATTATTATTACTGCCATGATATTATCATTTATAACCTGTTTTTCAGCAACTTCTGCGGCTGAAGATATAATTTATGAGGCTCAAATAGTAAAAATAAATGATTTTATTGCTAAGAATGAAATAAACCAGGCTGAAGAAATAGTAAAAAAGCTTTTAGAAGACAACCATACAGATAATAATGTTATTTTTTATCGTGCTTTAATTCATCATAAAAAGGGTGAATATGATAAAGCGCTGGTTGAATATTTTAAAGCGCTTCATTCTGCTAAAGATGATCCTCTTCTAAACTATAATATTGGATTATTGTTTTATCAGATGAATAACCATAATAAAGCTTTAGAATTTTATGAAAAAGTTATTACCCTGCAGCCAAACTTTTCAGAGGCTTATTTTAATGCTGCAAGAATATATCAGGAACAAGACAATAACAAAAAAGCAATAAACTATTATAAAAAATACCTTTCTGAATTTCCTGAAGATGTTGAAGCTTTAAATAACCTGGCAGTGGTTTATAAATCAGATGGAAACTTTGATAAAGCTTTTGAGGTATTTAAAAAGATTTTATTTATTGATCCAAATTATATTCCCAGTCACTATAATATTGCTTTAATGCATTTGATAAACGGTAATGATAAAGCATTTAATAACGAATTGAAATTATTATCAAAAATATCTCCGGATCATGCTAAAATTCTTATTAAGCAAAAGGAAAATTTTAAGCCTGGTAAATAAATTAGATAAACTAATATAATGAATAGTCAATGATAACAGAATACGAAGAAAGACAAGCCAAGTTAAGATTTCTTTATACCTGTCAAAAGGATAATGAAATACCTTTAATTATAAATTTTTTTAAAGATAAAGATCCTTATATAAGAGCAGAAGCATTACTGACTCTTGGTAGTATTGGAGATAAAGAGTTATATAGTCACGTCATACCGTTGTTAAATGATAATGATCAACATGTTAAATATTGTGCAGTAGAATGTTTGGGAAGGCTTGGATCTGAGCATGCTACTAAATACCTTCTTGAAGTTGCTAAAGATAATAGTGAATTTGTAGTTTGTAAAGTCATCAATGTTCTTGGAAGATTAAAAGATAAAGACTCTTTAGATTTCTTTCTGTTAATGCTTTATAACAATTCCTTAAGTATTAGACAAGAAGCAGCATTAGCTTTAGAATCATTAATGTATATTGGAGAGTGTAGAGAAAAATTGAATCTATTTTTTGAAGAAAACCCGACTAAAAAAGAAGATTTTGAACAACTCTACGGTATGCTCAAAATACACGAAAGAATGAACCGGACATTTAGTTGAAAAAAGGGAAGAAATTAAAATGCGCAAAATTGTTTGTCTTTTTTTATTAGTATTAACTTTATCAGCCTGCAATAATGCTAAACAAACTCAAGTTTCTGATCTGGTAGATAAAGGTCAGAGGTTTTGTTTAAAAGGTAGATGTGAAGAATCTATAGACTTTATAAAAGAAGCAGTAACTGTAGACCCTGAAAGTGCATATGCACACTATAATCTAGGGTTGATTTATGAGCAAACAGGCAGAATTAACAAAGCTATTGATGAATACAAAAGTGCTTTACAGCTAAAAAGTGACTATGATGAGGCAAATGAAAGCCTGGTTTCTGCGTATATTAAATTAAAACAAATAGGTACGGCCAAAGAGCAAATTAAAGAATTTATAGATAAAAACCCTGAAAATGCTGAAGGCTACATATTATCTGCTAAAGTTAATGTTATAGACAATAATTTTGCCAAGAGCATTGAAGAACTAAATAAAGCTATTAATATAGATCCTAATAATGTAGAGGCTTATTTTAATATTGCGACAGCATATTACAGATCAAACAAAGTTGAAGATGCTAAGAAAAATTATGAAAAAGCCTTAGAACTTGATACCGGACATATAAATACATTAATAAATCTTGCAGGCATTTATGTAACAGAAAAAAATTATGAAAAAGCAACAGAATTATACAATAAAGTCATAGATAAAGTTCCAGATTCTATACTGGCTAACTTTAATCTTGGAATATTATATGGCCTAATGGATGATATGCCTCAGGCTAAAGCTAAATTTATGAGAGTAATTGAATTAAACCCTGGTTTAATAGATGCACATTATCATTTAGCTCTTATTTACAAGAAAACAGGGCAAGAAGACCAGTTTAAAAAAGAAGTTGAAATTATTGAAAAAATTAATCCGGAGCTAAAAGGAAAACTTAATTTTGATACACCGGATAATTCTAAAGCCAAAATTAAGAAGAACTAAAACTTTTAGCATTAATCATATTATTAATTATATCTAAACTTGCTTTGGCACAGGTTAGAGAATTAGCCTCTATAGCAACTTTAGGAGATATTTGTAGGTCAAAAAATTTATTAAATATTAAATTATAATCAATGGTTCCATTATCAAGGCTACTGTGACTGTCGTATCTTTCATTGTTGTTGTGAACATGTATATAAGTTAGAGAATTTTTTAATTCATCTATCCAGTTTAACATTGGTATAGTTGTAGGGATTAAATTTAAATGACCAAAATCTATGCAAGCTTTTAAATTTGGAGAATTAATCATCTCAATAATTTCTAAAATGTTTTTAGGTGCTTCATCAACAATGTTTTTAATAACTATTTCTATATCATTTTCAGAAGCTATTTTAGCTATATGTCCCCATATATCAACTTGAGAATCAAGCCAATCTTTATATTTCCAGCTAGTAAGGCCAGGAATAAATGTTGAATGCACAACAAGTGTTTTAACCTCTAATTCATAACAAATAGAAAGAATTTTTTCTTGATTTTCTTTAAACTTTTTAACGTTCATTCTATCCCAGACAAAATGACCGGAATAAATAACACCGTGTAGAGTTCTTGCCCCTTTAAAGCTCAGTAACTGTTTTTTGATTACATCGCATAATCCCTGCCAGTCTGACTGAAAGATCAGTGGAGAAGTAAAAGATTTTATTTCAATACCAAGATTATTGTCTTGGGCGAATTGAACAGATTCAACAATAGGGGCCTCTTTACAGGCAACTAAAAGTTCCACATTATTTACCCTTTTCAGCTTTAGCCGACAGTATTCGAATCCAACTAATGATAAAGGATATTGAATTAATTAATTATACTTTAAAAAAGTTAAAATTTGTTAACAAATTTCCGAGTTAATTTTAAAAATTTCTGAAATACTCATCTTAAGCATTAAAGGATACCGATTCAGAGCCCATTTAGGGATATGCTTATCTACTTTATTTCTTTTTGCAATCTTGGCAAGGTCTGGAGCCCCGGAGATTATTATTATTTTTATATCAGGAAGCTTTTTCTTTATGTTTTTTATTAAAAATTCACCAGCAAAAGATTCTCCTTTTATATCTTCCATTTGTAAATCAGTAATAAGTAATTCAGCGTTAAAATCATTAATAAGTTCTAAAGCACTTTCAGCACTAGACGCAACCTGAATTTCAAATATATCAGGAAAAGCAAGATTAATTATTTCATTATGAGAGCTTAACCAGCATATTTCATCATCAACAATAAGAATTTTCTCTTTCATTTTAAATTACTCTTTTTTCTTTTGTTGCTCTTTAGCAATATTATCTAGATCTTTAAGAGAAAGTTTCATAGAACGATCTTTATCAAGCTTTTGTCTGGTATCTTTAACAGGTGGTGCTTTAGTAGGGCCTGATTCTTGTAACTTTTTAATCTCTTCCTGAAGTTCGGCGATTAATTCATCTTTTTCTTTTAACTGATCAATAAGAATTTTATTATTATCTAAAATTTCTCCGACTTTATCTCTCACCATTGCATTTATTTGAGAATAGAGGCTAATAAACATTTCATTAGATTCTGCAATACGTTTGGCCATAATTTTTAGAATTGATCTAACAGGAGTGGGTGTACTTTGAATTTTTTCAATAAAAGATTCTTTTGTTATGACTGCAACCACAACATCTGTAATGGCTCTAACAGATGCACACCTGCTCATAGTATCGTCAATCAAACAAATTTCACCAAACATCTGGTTATTACCCAGTTTAGTTAAAATAATTTCAGAGCCATCCTTAGCTTTCCTGAAAACTTCCACCTGACCATCAACAATAATGTAAGCTTCAGTACCTTTATCGCCTTCTCTAATGATGGTTTTTCCAGCTTTATAAGCTGATTTTCGCATGTGAGTCCCTTTTAACAATATCTAAATATATTTTACACCAAATTATTAAAAGCAGAAAAAATTGCTGAAATTAGGAGGAGTTTGTTGTTGTGAATTATTAAACACATATGTATTAAACCGTTATAATTTAGTATTGAAGTAAAAGAGTATTTAAATTTCTCTAACAGTGTTAAAAATTTGAGCACATTTTTTTAATAAAGATTCTAATTCTTCAATTGGTAGCATGTTAGGGCCATCACAAGGGGCTTTATCAGGGTTAGGGTGCACTTCAAGAAATAAAGCATCAGCTCCTGCGGCACAAGCAGATAAAGATAAAGTTTTAACAAATTGTCTTTCTCCTGCAGTATAATCACCACCAGCGCCGGGTAATTGTACTGAATGAGTTGCATCAAAGACAACCGGATAGCCAAATGATTGTATTATTGGAATAACTCTCATATCTGATACTAAATTACCATAACCAAAAGAAAAGCCTCTTTCTGTTATTATAACTTTATCGTTACCAGATGCTACAGACTTTTGAGCAGATTTAATGACCTGTTGAGGTGATAAAAATTGGCCTTTTTTAATATTTACAACCTTGCCAGATTTTGCAGCAGCAACAATAATATCTGTTTGTCTTGAAAGGAAAGCGGGTATTTGTATTATATCTGCTACTTGTGCAGCTTGTTCAATTTGATTTATTTCGTGAATATCCGTTAAAATAGGTATATTATATTTTTCTTTTATCTTTTGAAGAACTTTAATACCCTTATCAATACCAGGGCCTCTATAAGAATCAATAGATGTTCTGTTAGCTTTGTCATAAGAAGCTTTAAAGATAAAAGGAATTCCCAGACGATCTGTAATAGTTTTTAATGACTGTGCTGTATCAAATACAACAGATAGGTTGTCTTCAATGACACAGGGGCCAGCTATCAAGACAAGGCTTTTATCGTTTCCAATAGTAACATTGTTTATTTTTATTTGCCGTTTCATTTCTATTACCTCAATTAAATTGATAAACCTTCAACTTTTTCAGATTTATCTTTTCTAATTCTAACGCTTTTTTCAAGTTTTCTATTTTCCAGATTTTGAGGGTTAAAATAATTCATCCAGCATTCAGGTGCATCAATTGTTTCTCCTCCATGAGCTGAAATTCTTTCTCTTACCATGCACAGAACAGGAGTATTTATAGCTGAGCCAGCAATTATAACCTGTCCTTTAGTAAGGGATGTTAGTTCTTTTAATAATTCGCTACCGGCTGATTCAACGCTGGAAGCAATACTATTCTGGTCTATAGGGTTAATAATTTTCATTATCATTTGAGTCATGCATTGAGAAAGAACATCAGAATTAAGCTTTCCGGGGCGCTGGGTTATTAAACCAATACCTACTCCAAATTTTCTGCCTTCGGATAATATTGTCTTCAGGATGTTTTCACTAACAGAAGGAGCATTGGCCGGTGCAAAGCGGTGTGCTTCTTCTAAAAGTGCAAAAACAGGGTAAGGGATATAGGATTCACTGGATGGATCCAAATTATTTCCTTTATGTGTATCCATTCTGGCTTTGTTAATTCTTCTAAGAATAGTGCTTACTATAATTTGCTGTTCGACTTGATCAATTTCACTTAGTTGTAAAACGGAACATCTACCAGGTTTAAATAGTTCATTCAGCGGCAAATGTTTATTGTCACTAAATATTTTAGAGTTACCAATCCTGGAGCTTAATCTCCATAATAAGGCTTCTATTGTACCTTCTGCTTCTGGATTATCTTCTCTTAGAAATTCCAATTCTTTTTTGAGATCAGATAATCCCCATAAATATGAACTATCTTCATCCGGGTCTTTGCCCTTAGAAACATTTTTATATGCTACAGATAAATAATATGACATCTTTTCAGATAAATTAGGCAGGAGATATTTAATATCATATTCAGTAAGGGAAGAAATTCTTACATTTATTTTACCAGGAGAAAATATTTTTACTTCAGGTTTATAGTCATTAGTTTCAAAATATGGATTTCCAATAATGTCTTGAAGAGTATCGTATTCATTATGAGGATCAACAACTAATACAGATGCTCTATTATACGGTTTTAATAATTCTTCAAGTAACACACCAGCTGTATAACTTTTTCCGCTGCCGGTTGAAGCTAGTATTGCAAGATGGGTGCTGACTAGATTTTTAACATTTAAAATTACTGGAACCTTATTTTTCTCACGGGTTAATAAACTACCTATAGTAGCAGACCCAACAGTAGCTTCTTTTTTTGAGTTTATAATTTTTGTTAAATCTGAGTTAGAAACTAAAAAAACCTGATGGCCTGGTTCTGGTGAGATTCTTGGATTAATAAAACAGTTTAAATGTTCATCAAAGTATCCATTGACATTAACTGTAACTTCAAAAAGCTCAAAATTAGCTGTTGTCAAGCCTATTAATGAAGATATTTCTCTGGCTGTTACCTCCGGATCAGCCATAAAATTTTCTGGTAAGCCTTTTATAAGTTTTTTGTCAGTAATACGGCCTATTATATGACCTTTATTGGTTTCATAATAAACAAATTCACCAATTTTTGACAGGTTATTGTTGGTTGTAACAAGGGCATATTCATTTGGATTTTCTCCCGGGCCCTTAATTAATCCTAAAACTTTATCATTATTGCTCATAGCTTATACCTTTGTTGCTAATGTAGTTTGTTGCCATACTAAATGTTGCTTAAGAAGTTCTAGTTTGTTTAAATATTGTTTATCTACTAATAATTCAAGTTGATTAATTATGCAGAATAATAGATTATAAGAAATACTGCCAGTATTCATTAGTATTTGATTATAATATGCTAAGAGTGGTCCTCCATTATCGTTTTTATGAAAGTTTATTAATTCATTGTATAAAATAGTAGTTACCTCAGTATTTAAAGGTACAACCCATGGAGGGATATTTTGGTTTGTTTTATTATCTTCTAGCCATCCAACTAATAATATATCAAGAATTACTGCGGTTTCTTCAATATAATCAGGCATAAAAATTGTATTATCAGAAGCCGGATTTGATAATCTGGGCCCGAAATTACCATAATCAGGATTATAAAGTTGTGAATTATATATTACGCCAATTATTGTGTAGTTGTTAGATAGTTTCATCTTAACAAATTGGCCGAATTTATAGTCTTTTTCTCCAACCTCTTCATTTGATTCTCTATTTCCATAGACCCTGCATTTATAGTTTATATGAGAATCTGACTTTATTATTTTACCTATATTAACAAATCTAATATCTTTCATTGTTTAATACCTTCTTTTTCCTTTACTCAATGATTTTTGAGATACATTGGTCAATAAATTATTTTTTATAGCAAACTCTGAAAATATTTTATAAAATTGTTTTTTATCATTTGTAGTTATAACAGCTGAAGCATCAGCGCTTTCAATAGAATATATATAACCATTGCCAATAATAATTTCTGATCTAACAATATTCATAATTTTTTCAAATAATTCATTATCTTCAAAAAGCCACTGCTGAAACTCTAACCTTGCCGGAAAGTTTTTGTTTGTTTTCAGGTAAGTGAAATAAATCTTGTCTTTATGTTTTTTATATTGCTTTAGAACCCCAGGACGATCACATTTAAAAACAGGTGTTCTGTCGCCCCAGCTCAGATAAGTATTTAAAATTTGTGGATCAGCTACACTTATGTTACCTGTTATTTCATAGAAGCAAACTTTTAACATATCTACTATATCATGAGCATTAGAAGTATCAATAAAACCTATTAAAGGTATTTTACAATCTTCAGCAGTATCAAGTAATTCACATATTTTTTCTATATAGCCAGTATATAAGATATTACCGCTGGTGGCCCCTTCTGCTGTGATAAATGTAAAGATCAATGACCCATCAAGGAAAACAATAGGCCTTAGATTGTTAATTGAGCTCGTTTTAATATAGTCTATTAATGTGTTAAGTTCAAATTCAACTCTTTTAAAGTTTACATAATCTTCTTTAGAGATAAATTTAATATCTTCAGCAATTAATTCTTTTGAAGATATAATTTCAAAGTCGATGTCTTTTGTGTATAATCCATCGTTATTGTGAAAATTTTCGTATTTAGCTACCTGAACAGCTGCAACAGGAGGAGAGAAATCTTTTGAAGGTAATATTTGACTGCCATCAACGGCAAAAGTTATTTCATCAAATATATTTTTTTTTGCCCAGGTTCTAGCCTCCGTATGGTTATTAAACTTATCATTAAATTTTATAGCCATTCCCTCAGTTTCATCCCATTCTTTTGTAGGGATTGCACCAGGATTATCAGCTTCTGCCAGTTGCCATACAAGTTCACTGTATTTTATTTCATCAAGTTGTTCCAGTCGTTCTCTAAGCATTAAGAGTTCGTCTGAGCAAGTTTCTTTGCATGATATAAATTCATTTTTCTTTTTTTCAAGACTTAGAATTACTTTATGTGGGTCTAGCATATTAATTTAACCTTATAACATTATCTATATCTCTTTCAAAGGTGTCATCGTGGCTGATAATAAATAGTTGATCAAATGCAGTTATATTTTTAATCTGTTCAGCAAGATTAGACCTTCTTATTTCATCCATATTTGTTGTTGGTTCATCAAAAAAGGCAATATTGATGTCTGAAAGTTCTTTTAATAAAGATAATCTGATAGCAAGTGCTGCTGCCATTTGTTCACCGCCGGAGAGGTTGTTAAATGGTCTTATTAATCCATTTTCTTCTATAGTGATTTCATAATCTAACCCCCAGTCTAAAGACTGAGTTTGTTTTTGAATTATTTCCTGATACAGGTTATTGGCTTCTATAGCTATATTCTGAATATAGAATCTAGCAATTAAAGGCCCACAGGCTTTAAAAATATCTCTGGATAAATCTATAAAACTATTTAAATGATTTAATTCTTCAAGTGTTGTTAGTTCATTTGCCAAATTAGTCCGGATTTTAACTAAAGCTTTCAGTTCAAGTTCACATTTGTTAAGGTTTTCATGTTTGTTTTTGATAGTTTCTTTTATTGTAGCCATATCAAGTTTATTTTTTTCTAAAAGAGCTTTAACTTTTATATGTTCAGTTGAGTCATAATTTGTTTTAAGTACGGATAATTTATTTTCAATATCAGCTAATATACTAATATTTTTATTCAGGTCACTTTCAAGTTTATCAGAATTGTTAATGTATTTATCATGGTTTCTGGCTGTTTCTTCAGCTTTAATGTAGCTATGATAACTTGTTTCTAAAGATACAAGTTGTTGCTTTAGTTTTTGAAAATAGTCATTATCAAAATTAAGATTTAGGATCTCGTTTTTAATGTTATTTATACTGGTATCAATATTTGATTTATTTTTTTGGGCGAGATTTAAGCTACTTAAAACTTTTTTTTCTTCAGATAGTTGTTGATTATAAACAGAAATTTTATCACGGGGTGAGCCAAGCTTTTCCAGTTCTTTTATAATGAAAGCCAGTTTATCAGGTACGTTTTTGTAGTCATCCATAAGTTTTTCTGTATTAACAATATCTTGTTGAAGTTTTTTTAGTTTATTATCAAGTTTTTCTTTCTCTTCCTGTTTAGCTTTAAGAGCTTTAATTTTTTCGCTGGCCTCAAATGCTAGTTTATAATCTTTTTCTATATTAGTAAATTCTTTTTTGTAGTTAAAATTTAACTGTTCTAGTTCCAGTATCTTTTCTTTAAAGAATGTTTCCAGATCATATCCTTCTGAAATATTTTTACACGTTTCTTTTAAAAAAGGGCACAGGCCACCTTTAACCTGACTGGCCATATGTTTATTTTCAGTAATTTTTAAATTAACTTCTTTAAGGGTCATCTGAAGGTCTGTATAGGTTTTATTAATTTTTTCAAAAGAATCTGATAATGTTTTGAGTTCCAGAATATCGGATAATTCTTTTTCTACTGATATCATATGATCTTTAATATTTTCCAGTTCTTTTAAAGAGATTTTTAATGTTGTTTCATGTTCTTTAAAATTAATAATATGCTGATCTAATAAAGCCTTATCTGTTTCTAATTGAGAGTGTTTCTCCTGGAGAGGAGTTAATTCTGATATTTTATGTTTCAAGATTTCAAACTCTTTAAGCTTGTCTTCATTGTTTTTTATTAAATTTAATATGTTCTGACTTTCTTTTTCTTGTTTAGTGAGGTCTTTTTCTAATTTATCGATATGTTCCTTATCTTTTTCAAGCTTTTTCAAAACTTCTTTAGAGGTTAAAAAATCGTTATAATCTTTCTTTAATGATTTAAGGAGTTCTAAGGCTTTAGAAGAATCTTCGATCAATAGATTATTACTTTGAATATTATTCTGAATGTTTTTAATATTTATTTTTTCTTTTTCAATTTCATTGTTAAACATTTCAATTTCTTTGAAAAGGCATTCAAGATTGTTAAAAAGTTCAGAATATTTATTTATATCACTATTTATAGAATTAAGAAGCTTATTATTTTTATCTATATCGTCATAATAATCTTTTATTTCATTTTCAAGTAAAGGAATTTTAGTTAATTCAGTTTCAAAAGTAGCTATTTTAATTTTTTGATCATTAATAAGGTCTTTTAAAAAGCTTTTAAATTCTTTTAAATCTTCATATACTTTCCGATAATCTTCAATATTTAATACTTTATCAAAAACTTTTTTTCTGTTAGTAGCAGTATCAAGAAAAATAGAAGTAAAAGTACCCTGTGGAACACCTAATGTGTTTATAAATAATTCTTCAAGATTAGCTGATTCACTTAAATTATAATGTTTTTTTAAAAAAGGTATAACTTCTCTTTTCCCTTCAGCAACCCTTTCATCAGTTAACTTATCGACTATATAATATTGGCTTCTAGTATTACGGCATATGGTATATTCATTATTGTCTAAATCAGAAATAAATGTAACAATTACTCTGGCTACTTTTGCAATAGGAGCAAGCTGATTGGATTCAGACCTTGTCATTCTTATAATAGTATCCTGGTTTTTATATGGCAAATGATCAAATAATACCCATGATATAGCTTCTATTACAGATGTTTTACCTGACCCATTAGGGCCACAAATAGCATTTATACCAGCCTCAAAATTAAAACTCTGATTTTCATAGCTTTTAAAGTTTTCAAGTTTTATTTCAACTATCTTCATTATTTTTATCAACCGGGGTTACATTACTTTTCAAATAATCAAATATCTTTTCATTATTATCTGCATTTAAAACCATATCTTTTATTGTTAAAAGAGTATTAACAACAGTATCATTTTCTTTAAAAGAAGAGTATTGAGCCAGCATATCTCTAATAACTGTTGATTCTACTTTTTTTCTGTTAGATATTTCAGAAAGGTTAGCTCCTATTGCATATTCTTTAGGCCTGGCAAAATATTTGATCATTACTAACAGCGCATTAAACCTATCAGTAGTATATTGTTTAATTTTATCAAGCTCTAACTCACTTCTTTTAAACTCTAAAGTTCCGTCAATAGTTACTTCAATTACAGGTTTATTTGAAAAAGGTTTATTATAATTAGTTATTATAGATTTAATTTTTTCAAGAGCATTAATAGATGAGGGACAATTAGTAATATCTACATTAATTCTAATAAATTCGCGTTTTTGATAATCTGTTTTTAAAGTAACTTCAGTAACAGTATTATTATTAATTTCAATTATAAGTGCTCCATGCGGATCAAAATATTCCGGTATACTACAAGTTTCAAGAGAACCAGGATTATATGCCCAGTTATCATATATGTAGTGTTTGTGAATATGACCAAGAGCCAGGTAATCAATATAAGGTTTTAACGGTTCGAGAGATGATTTTGATAGAGTGCCGTACCCAGCAAGATAACCTTCAATGCCTGCATGTAGCATTAAAATTGTAAAGGGGTAGTCATCCAGTGCTTTTATTGCCTTAGCAATTTGAGGTATAGCATTAGCAGTGTTAGCACCAAGCCATTGTACTCCTATAATTCTTATGTTTTTGTTTAATTTATAACAGCCATAGCTAAGATTGTTTTCATTATAGTCATTGAAAGAGATTTTATTGTCAGAGAGTTCAGATTTTAGAAAATGAATATATTTATGTTCACCAAGAAACTGCATCCAGCTAACAGAATCAGAACTTATTTGACTATCATGATTTCCTTCAATAGCAAATACAGGTATATTGTTATCATTTAGTTTCTTTAAAACAGCCAGTGCCTGGTTGAGTGTATTTGGGTCAATTCTACTTTTATCAAATAAATCTCCTGCAATTAATACAAAATCTACTTTATCAGCAAGAGCATACTTTTCAATAATATCTTTAAAGCTGTAAAAAAAATCTTTTTTACGAATATTATCAGGAGAATTATACTGATTAGTTCCTAAATGTATATCTGCAATATGTAAAAACCTTACCATAAATCTATTTTTAAATATAAAACCTTTTAAACTTAAGTAAATCTTTAAAAATCAAAGTGTATACTTTGGTTGTAGAAATGTTGAACGTCAGTACAAATCTAATTGTAAAAAAAATAAGTTAAATTATAAGTATAAAATGAAATTATTTTAATAAATATAGAAAAATGTTAGTCAAATTTGAGGTAAATATGAATATAATTAATTGCGGCATATGTGAAAAGCCTTTTATAAAAAGATCTAAAGATGTTTGTCCGGAATGTTTAAGAAAAGAAGATGAAATACAGGAAAAAATATTTCAATTTTTGAAAGAAAATCCTGTTGCAACAATTCAGGAAATTTCAGAAGCTACTAATATTAACTTTAAATATATTAACAAACTTATAAAAGACGGTAGAGTTAAAACAATAACTGTCTGTGAAAGGTGTGGAAAAGAAATTAAAGATACAAAAAATAAGAAATATTGTGAATTGTGTGCTAAAGATATTTATGGCAATATTCTAAAAAATACTAAAACACCCGGTAATAGCTTGAGAGCTAATAAACAAGTTACAAGAAAATATGGACTGGGTGCTAGCAATTAATAAAACATAAAAGAATTTTTGGTGATTAATAATGCAGGGTAATTTGCTAATAGAAGCTTATAGAGGCGAGGTTGTTGAAGCCAGTTTTTATGGCTGGGTTTTAGTGGTAAATAGTAGATTAAATATTTTAAGAAGTCTTACATATTCAGATAATATTTGTTATATGAGATCTTGCGAGAAGCCGTTACAGGCGTTATGTTCTAAAAAATTCAATGCTATAGACAAATACAATATTATTGAATCTGAAATAGCTATGAGTTATTCATCGCATACTGGTTCATCAGAACATATAAATCAACTTGAAAACATTTTAAATAAAACAGGTGTTAGTCAAAATCAACTTCATTGTGGTATTCATCCACCAATTGATAAAGAAGAAAGGCACAGGCTAATTAGAGAAGGTATAAAACCTTCAGTATTACATAATAACTGTTCAGCCAAGCACCTTTTTGTATTAGCTTCGTGCAAAGCCAGTGGCTGGCCACTTGATAACTATACAGACCCGGCCCATCCTGTGCAAAGAGAAATAATAGAAATTGTAAAGTACTATTGTCAGACTGATACGTTAAAAATTGGTATAGATGGTTGTAGTATGCCAATACATGCTATGCCGTTATTAAATATGGGAGCCGGATTTGCAAAATATTTTGATGGTAGTACAGAATATGCTGAAATATTAGCTGATGCAGTTTCAAAATATCCTCATCTGGCTGGTGGTTATGGTAGAATTGATAGCGCAATTATTCAAAGTTCTGATGGTAAATTATTGGCAAAGGTTGGTGCTGAAGGTTTAATAATAGTTACAGCAAGGCATACTGGAGAAGCTCTTGTGGTTAAGTTATCTTGTGGTAATGATTATATGAGAAATTATGTAGTAATTGAAGCTTTGAAACAACTTAACTGGCTTGCTAATGATCCACTTGACGATGAGTTGTTAAAACCTTTTAGCAACCAGGAAATATATAACCATGCAGGAAAAAATATTGGGAAACTTAGGTTCAAATTTGTTCTTTAAATGTATATTAATTAATCATGATTATTAATTGATTTATCACGTTTTACGATATATTTTAAAAGAGGTGGAACGACAATTGTAGATAAAACTACTACTGCTACAATAACGTTATACATCTGAACTGTTAAAATGGCAGTAATTTTACCCATTGATGCAAAGATAAGACCAACTTCACCTCTTGGTACCATACCTAAGCCAATAATTTTTTGATTAATATTATTATCAAATTTAACAAAATATGCCGGTAGAATTTTTGTGATTATTGCAATAACTACTAAAATCATAATTAAAACTAGGATAGAGTGATTTTGAACATCAAATGGGTTAAAAATAGCAAGATTTATTGCAATACCAACGGAAACAAAAAATATTGGTGTAAAAAAGTCAACAATAGGTTTTAACCCTTTCATTATAAGGTCTTTTTTATTAGTTTCAGCAAGTAGAATCCCTGCTGCAAATGAACCAATAATTATACTGGAACCGACTTGTTTGGCTATTAAAGATAATAATAAAGCAAACGTAATAGCTCCTATTAACATTATTCCTCTGCTGCTCATTTTTTCGAGTATTTTAACTAAATGACTTACAAAAATTCTTCCTAAAACTATAGCAAAAACCAGAAATAATATTGAAATGCTTATTGATGTAATAATAAAAACAAAATCTAATTTTTGGTTTGAGGTTGCCATTGATGAAAGAATACCTAAAATTGCCAGGGCAAGGATATCATCAACGACTGCAGCACCTAAAACAATTTTAGCCTCTTCAGATTTTAAAATCTTTAACTCTTCAAATATTTTTGAAGTTATACCAATACTTGTAGCAGTTAAGGCTGCGCCAATCATAATAGATTCCATTGTGGATTCACCAATGGAATAGCAAAATAAAAATGCAAAAGTAAAAGGTAATATTATTCCTGTTATACCAATTATTAAAGATTTTTTGCCAACTTTTACCAGTTCAGATAAATCTGTTTCAAGACCCACTTCAAACAATAAAAGTAAAATACCCACTTCAGCAAGCAGGTAGAAGAAATTATTGTGTTCAAAAATACTTATGTCTTGAATAAGTCCTAAAGCGCCCGGGCCTAAAATTATACCTGCTAGAAGCTCGCCTAGAACAGGGGGTTGGCCAAAAAATTGTGAGATTTCGCCAAATACTTTGGCAAAAAATAATATTAATACTAGATAATATAGAAAATCTGAAATATTCATAATTATTTAATTTATAGATTCAATTTATTTATTTTTATCACAAATTAACTTTTCTATCTTAATATTAATTAAAAGGCGGTGATTTTATTACCGCCTTTTAATTAACTTGTTATGTATTATTATACTAATGCTTTAGATAAAATAATACTTAAACTTTCTGATATAAGTTCTTTTTCATCACCTTTAAAATTATCCATAGCTTTAAAAAGTTGTGTAAGAGACTGTTCATTGCCTATTAGGCCTAATTCATCAATAATAAACTCTCTAACATCAGTATCAGGGTCATTAATAGAATCGTTTAATATTGCTATAGCACGGCCATGTTTAAATGTTCTGGCAATTTCAGAGATGCCAATAGCTGCTTTTAGTCTGACACTTGGTGATATATCTTTTAAACCTTTCTCAAATAAGAACAATGTTTCTAGAGTATTAAGATGAAGCAATGCATCCAGGCAAGATAATTTAAGGTTTTCATTTTCATCATTTAACATTAATTCAATACAATTTAGAAGGTTAGGAGAATCACATTCAGCAAAAAATTGAGCTGCAATGGACCGTATAATTTCATTATTGCATTTCATATGTTTAATTAATTCTGCTATTGATGCGTTTTCAAGAATAGTTCTAATCTTTTGTGTTTTAATGCTTTTAATATTCCAATTGTTGGTTTCTTCAATAGATTTAGCAACATCAAATATACTTTCACTGCCTCCATCAGATACTTTACTGAAGAATCTGAAATCAGATAGCGCTCGTTTAGCTAGACTGCTAACTTTATAATCCGTTTTTTCACCTAAAAGACTGCCAAACATTTTATACCATATCTCCGTTTTGTTTCTCTACGAGGATTTTACTGGATGTGATCAATAAACTCTCTACACCTTTAATAAGAAAAAAGGTTCTTAAAGATTGCCTGAATTTTGTAAAAAGTTAATAAATTGAAACACTTTATTCAAAGAAGTTAACATAGTTAACAAAAATTAAAAATACTACAGTTGTATTTGAGTGAATTATTAAGCTTTTTTACGAAAATTTCGAAATTTGTAAAAACGCTCTAATACTAAGGTTATGACTGGTCTACATTTTGTTGTGTAATTTTGCCTGATTCTTTTAACAGGGCTGATCTTGCTAATAGTATTATATTTTAAGATTTTGAAGCTATTAATTCTTATGGTTAGTCAAATTATTAATATTATTTTTTTTAAAATCTTTATTCAACTTCGATATCAAATTTGAATTCAGTTTAAAATGCTTATTAATAATAGAATTAATTCAAACTTATATAAAAGTATAAATTTAAAAAATGCTACACATTTAAATATAAATCCGACTAATATGATATTCTATTTGTTGAGTAGTTTTTCTATAGTATATGAAAAAAGAAACTGAACATTTACATGAATAGTGGTTGGGAAAAATATTTTTTACCTAGCTACGGGGCAATACAAGAAGTAAGGAGCCCTATAAAAGAATCAATCTTTTTTGGAGGACTTTGCTTTTTAATATCACTGGGATTAATCCTTAATCTGAAACAAACAAGAGCAAATACTGATAAACTGATTTTTTTATTATCAACTCAACCGGGATTAGTTCAAAAAATAGAAATTCTAGAAGCTCAAAATTCGATATTACAGTCAGAAATTGTCAGTGAAAAACATAAATTTACCAAACAATTAGAAACAAAAACTGAAAAATTTCTGAACAATTACAACTCACTTTTGGCAATAAACAAGTATAAAGGAGAGGGGGTAATAATAACACTAAATGATAGTACTAAACCGCTAACTTACGGAGAAAATCCTAACCTAATGATCGTTCATAATCTGGATTTACTTTCAATAGTTAATGAACTTTGGGGAAGCGGAGCAAAAGCAATATCTGTAAATGACCAAAGAATAACTGCAACATCTGAATTTAACTGTATAGGACCTATAATATTAATAAACAAGTCCAGAGTCCTTCCTCCATTTACAATAAAAGCTATAGGAGATCCTGAAGAACTAGAAAGAGCTGTAAGCAATGGTTATATAAAAAAGTATGATTTAGAAAACTTTGGAATCAAATTTACAATCCAGAAGAATGAATCAATAGAAGTTCCTGCATCAAGCAAAACACCGTTCGCATCTTTCAAAGGTAACTTATAAATGTGGATTCCCATAATAGGACTGTTAATAGGTTTAGTAGTAGGAGGTTTATTACCGGTAAGTATTCCTATAATTAACACACAGATCAACACTATTTTAGTTATTACTGCTACAGATGCATTATTTAACGGTTTTTTAAATAAGTTAGAAGGAAAATTTAGTACAATGTTATTTAGCATCGAGTTCTTACTAAACACATTATTAGCAATAGGTATAGTTTACTTCGGAATAATTATGGGAATCGACCTATTTCTAGCAATAACAATAATCTTTGGAGTTAGAATTTTTCACAATCTATCACAAATCAATCAAAAACTTTTTATTCATAGGTAGAAACGTAGTGTAATAGGTTAACAGGGTTGGAGAGAAAAGTGAATAATAACATAGAAAAATTAACAAACATGACTTTTAATAATTCTCTAGAAACCACTAGTGCCAATATAAAAGTTGTTGGCGTTGGTGGCGGTGGCGGTAACGCAGTTAATAGAATGATAACTGCCGGATTAAATGGAGTTGAATTTTGGGTAACCAATACTGATTCACAAGTGCTTCAGATGACAAATTGCCCAAATCGGATCCAGATTGGCGCCAAATTAACAAAAGGTTTAGGTGCTGGCGGAAATCCTGCTATTGGCCAAAAAGCAGCTGAAGAAAGCAGAGATGATATCATGGTTGCTTTAGATGGTGCCGATATGGTATTTATTACAGCAGGTATGGGCGGCGGTACGGGTACTGGTGCAGCTGCAGTTGTTGCTGAAACAGCCCGTGAAGTTGGTGCTCTTACAGTGGGTGTCGTAACAAAGCCATTTATATTTGAAGGTAAACGTAGAATGCAGCAAGCCTTACATGGTTTAGAAGCATTAAAAGAAAACGTTGATACTTTAATCGTTATTCCTAACGATAAATTATTACAAGTTGTTGAACGTCGTACTTCAATGCAAGAAGCATTCCAGATTGCTGATGAAGTATTATTAAGAGGCGTTCAAGGTATATGCGATATTATTGTTGTACCTGGCTTAATTAACGTAGACTTTGCTGATGTTAAATCTGTAATGTCAGTAGCTGGTTCAGCATTAATGGGCATTGGCCGTGGCAGTGGAGAAGGCAGAGCTGTTGAAGCTGCTAAAATGGCAATCAATTCACCATTATTAGAAACATGTGTCAATGGTGCCAGCGGTGTTATCTTTAATGTAACTGGTGGCCCTGATATGACATTACATGAAGTAAATGAAGCTGCTGAAATCGTTTATAATTCCGTAGTTGATGATGCTAATATTATATTTGGTGCTGTTATTGATGAAAGAATTCAAGGCGAGATTCAAATAACTGTTATTGCAACTGGTTTTGAGTTAGAAATAAATAAAGATAAAACAAAAGATACATATGTTGCAGCTAGCGGTAAAGAAAAAAATACAGTTGGTAGTAAAGTGTTACAACCATCAGCTTTAAAAAACTCTGCTGCAGCTAGAGAATTAGCTCAAAAAATGGTTGGTAATAGCCCTGATATTCCTGATTTTTTAAGAGTAAGATAGAGGATAATAAATTATGACCAGAAGTCTTCCATCTGAAATTAATACTATTGACTGGATTGAACCTGATAGAGTTAGGATAATAGATCAAACTAAAATACCATCAGATTTTTCCACTATAGAAATAATTAATTATACAGAGATGGAAGGCGCAATAAAAAATATGCTGATTCGAGGAGCACCAGCTATTGGAATAGCTGGTGCTTTTGGATTAGTTTTAGCAGCAAATGATCTAGTTAAAAATAATTCTAAAGAGCAATTTATAACTGAATTAATAAATCGTGCTGAATTTCTGAAAAATGCCAGGCCTACAGCTGTAAATTTGGAATGGGCCATTAATCATCTTTTAAAACTTGTGGATAAAAATAAAAGTTTAGAAATTGATAAGATTGTTGAAAAATTAAAAACTGAAGCAATAAAAATGCACAGCGAAGATCTTTATGCCTGTAAAACCATTGGCAAAAATGGTGCTGAAATAATTCCAGAAGGTGCAACAATTCTAACTCATTGTAATGCAGGGGGGTTAGCCACTGTTGGTTATGGAACAGCCCTAGGAGTTATTCGTGCCGCATATAAAAAAGACCCTACCATAAAAGTATTTGCTGATGAAACAAGGCCTCGACAACAGGGTGCACGCCTTACAACCTGGGAACTACTTAATGAAGGTATTAATACCACTCTTATAACTGATGGAATGTGTGCTTATTTTATGTCTCATGGTATGATAGATGTAGTAGTAGTAGGTGCAGATAGGATTGCATCTAATGGTGATGCTGCTAATAAAATTGGCACTTATACAGTTGCTATTGTTGCAAAAGAATTTAAAATTCCATTTTATGTTGCTGCGCCTGTTTCAACTATTGATCCAGATATTCCTGATGGGACTCATATTCCAATAGAAGAGAGAGAAAAGGAAGAAGTAACAATTATTAATGGTGAATATATTTGCCCTGAAGATGTAAATATAATTAATCCTGCTTTTGATGTAACTCCAGCTAGATATATAGCCGGTATAATTACAGAAAAAGGTATTTTAAGGCCAGATTATACAACCAGTATTGCCAGTTTATTCGCTAAAGTTTAAGTATTATTCTCATAATATTTATTATTTATTTCATCTAATTCTTCATTGAGTTTGGTTTCAATAGAATGATATACCTCTTCAGTGATTGTTCCCTGTCTTAAAATATGATTTAAAGAATCTTTTTTTACTTCTATAAGATATTTTGCCAGGAAATGTTGTTGTTCTTTAAAAATATTTTCACAATCAATATGCAATTGGGTCATAGCTTGAGAAAAGTTATCTTTATTTTTAACCAGAACATCTTTTGTTTCTTTGTATACGTGTTGTGAAATTTCTCCGCGCTTGTATATTTTTTCTAGTTCTTCAAGAGCAGCATTGCAGGTAATGAGTTCACTTTGAATAAGTTCATAATTATATTTATCTGATTTATTATCAGAAAGGCCAAGCCATTTGATCAATTTAGAAATTGATAAGCCCTGAACAATTAACGTGAATAAAACAACTCCAAAGACCATTACTATAATAAACTGACGTTCTTCTAATGCTATTGGTAGGCTTAAGGCAAGAGCCATAGATAAAGATCCTCTAAGCCCTCCCCAGAACATAATATGTTGCCACTTGAATGGAATAGATTCTCTTAATTTAAAATTAAACAAATAAGTTAAACCATAAATAACTACAGATCTTCCTAATAAAATGGCCAGAATACCCCAAAAAATTTCATTTAAATGATTATAAAGAAGCATTAAGTTTATATGAAGACCTATCATAAGGAAAACAAAAGAATTGACAACAAAAGTCATATATTCCCAGAAAGAATTAACAGAAATTCTGGTTGTTGGAGACATTCCAATCTGTCTTCCATAATTGCCTAAGACAAGCCCTGCTACTACTGTTGCAATAACACCGGATAAATGCAGGCTGACACCTTCAGGAGTATAGGGAACAGGTATATTTTCGGCCAGAATAAAAGAACCATATGCAACAATAGTGGTTAATGTTATTTCAAGTGGAGGGTCATCATACTGTGCAGTAATAGATGAAAAAAGCCATCCTACCGCTATACCAACCAATGCACCACCTAGAACGACTACTATAAACTCCAATATACCTGCAAATAAAAGATTATATGAATCTCCCAGCTTGGTCGCACCTGTAAGAGCAACTGCTAAAAGAATTTTAAACACTACTACGGCGGTACCATCATTAAATAAGCTTTCTCCTTCAACAAGAGTGGCCAATTTTTTTGGTAGTCCCAGTTGCTTAAATAGAGCTAAAACTGAAACAGGATCGGTAGCAGAAATCATTGCTCCAAATAATAAAGCAATGACTAAAGGTACACCCATTGCAAAGTTAAGTGTAAAACCTATGAGAAGTACTGATATTAATAATCCTACAACTGCAAATACAATTATAGGAACGAGATTTGTTTTAAGAATTTTAAAATTTATATTCCATGCGGCTTCAAACAATAATGGTGGTAAAAATACATATAAAACAAGATTAGGTGTTAGCTCTACAGCCGGAAATATATCTATTGATCCAATAAGTAACCCTACAAGCACAAGAGCTAGAGTATAAGGAATTTTTATTCTTTTTGTGACCATTGCGACAAAAGTTGCAATGATTAATAAACATAAAATTGTCTGAATATCTAAGGTTGAAATATTTTCTTTAATGGATGATAAATGATCTGTAGTGCTCATAAATGTAATTATATCAAAAGTGATTTAGGACTCTATAAAAGAATTTGATTAGTAGTAAAACAATAAACTTATATGATTTTTGCTGGGTAGTTTTCAGCTATACTTATCCTTGAAAGTAATCTATAGATTCCAGATTATAGAGGCAGGGTATTTTTGCCTGCGCAGCAGGCAAAAATACCCTATAATAATTTAAAGCCATATATCGTTTACTTCCGTGGATTGGTATATCTTTGAAAATTTTTTTTATTCAGAGTATTAATTAAATAAGACTTATACATAGCTGGAGAATAAAATGATAAAACCAAAGAAGTTACATTTTGCTACAGCCGGAATACCTCTTTGTATAAAAGATAGAGACTATATTAAAGGGCTACAATATAACCTTGACAAAAATTTATCTGGCCTCGAAATGGAATTTGTTCGAGGAGTAAGAATGAAAGAAAAAAATATTCCTTTAATTAAAGAGTTTGTAAAAAATAATAACTTTCTACTTACTGCTCATGGACCATATTATATTAATTTAAATGCGCAGGAAGATGACAAATATGAAGCCAGCCTTAAAAGAATATTGGATACAGCAAGAATGGCTCACAAATGTGGTGCTTATAGCATAACATTTCATGCTGCATACTATTTACAGCAAGACCCTGATAAGGTTTATGATAGAGTTAAAAAAGCATTAACAGATATTGTTAATACACTAAAAAGTGAAAATATTGAAATATGGGTAAGACCTGAGTTAACTGGTAAGTCATCTCAATGGGGTAATTTGGAAGAGCTTATTCAAATATCTAAAGATGTTGAAATGGTTTTGCCTTGCATAGATTTTTCTCATATGCATGCTAGGCTTAATGGTTATAATGGTTATGACAATTTCTCTCGAATACTTGAATCTATGGCTACTAAAATTGGCGAAGTAGCCCTTGAATCTTTTCACGGTCATGTTGCTGGTATTGAATATACCAATAAAGGCGAAAAGAAACATTTGAATCTACAAGACTCAGACTTTAAATACAAAGAACTTATTAAGGCCTTAAACGATTTTCACGTTAAAGGTCTAATAGTTTGTGAAAGTCCAAATATTGAAGAAGATACAAAATTGTTAGCAGACCTGTTTCACTCTCTATGCAATCCCAATAGTTAGTTTTTGTTTGTCTTGGGTTTCAGGGCCTAACCCAACAGTACCATTTCCACCCTCAAAAGGGTTGAAGCTGGTCTTGTTTTGTGCATTATTATTAGCAGCAAAAGGATTGTTGTCAGCGCCAGCAGCACCAGGTCTTGAAATAAACGGGTTATTTCCTTTAGATCCTACTTTGTCGATAGCTCCGTACATTCCGTACATGTTAACCTCCTCCTGGATGCTTTTTTAATTTGTCTCTCGCAATATTAAGGGATTTTTTGCCTGTATTAGCTGTAAATTAACTAATTTGCTATATTAAAATCTTAATTTATTAATTTAAATAATCATATAGGCATCATGTACTAGGTACTAAGTAAAATTACCTAGATATATTGACTACTTCAATAATTATTATATAAAGCTTATATCATATAAATATAAAAACAAACAAAATATTTTTACAAGTTTAATATTACAAAAGTTAATATAGAAGGTTTTTAAAAAAATTATTTCTAAAGATTAGATTATATTCAAGATATTATTATTCAAACATTCCACCAATGCTTTTAACAAGAACTTTAACTATAGTACCTTCTCCAGGTTTTGAATTGATATCAAACTGACCATTAAATTGGTTAACTCTTTCTTGCATACCTACAAGTCCTAAGTGTCCATCCTGAAGTAGATCGCTTAAATTAGTTGGTTTTTCAAACCCAACACCATTATCCTGAATAATAATTTCAAGTTGTTCATCAAAAAAGTTTAAGGTTATATTAATATTAGAAGCATTTGCGTGTTTTTTAGTGTTATTTAAACATTCTTGTATCAATCTAAACATAGCCAGTTCGAGCTTTTGTGGCAAAGTAACAATATTACCAATAACCTTCATTTCGGCATAAGCTACGTCAGGCTGGTTGTTATAGCGGGTTATTAATTGTTCAACAGTTGAAATAAACCCTAAACTATCAAGTTCTGCTGGTCGAAGGTCCATGCTGATTCTTCTGACTTGCTGAGATGTTTCTTTCATCTGCTCTCTCATGTTTATCATGTTTTCTTTTATAGCATCAACCTGATCCTGGCTAAGCTCTGCTTTAAGCATTCTCATACATATTTCCATATTTAGGTTAAAACTTGCAAGTGATTGGCATATATCATCGTGTAATTCTCTTGATATTCTTAGTCTTTCTTCTTCAATGCGTTCATCTGTGTAGTCTTTCATTTTTTTTAGTTCAATATTTTTTTGAGCAAGATCTTTTAGTAATTGATAATTTTCTTGTTCTAATTCGTAAACTTCAATAGCTCTCCTTACAGTTAACTTAAGATCTTCGGGATCCCAGGGTTTTGTAATATATTTATAAACTTTTGCATCATTAATAGCATCTACAAGAGCTTCAACATCTGTATAAGCAGTAAGTAAAAGCTTCATAATATTTTCATTTTGTTGGGCAACAATTTTAAAAAAGTCTGTACCAGTCATGCCGGCCATTCTTTGATCTGAAATTATTATTGAAATATCAGGTTTTTCACCTAAAATTGTTAATGCATCCCGGGCATTTTCAGCAGTATAGACAGTATAGTCTCTTATAAATGTTCTTCTAAGTAGATTTAAATTTTCTACTTCATCGTCAACCAGTAACATCTTATGTTTTGCCATGGTTTATTCCAAATTTTCTTTTAAAATAAATGTTATTAATTATAATTAAAAAGCGATAAAATTCATTAGCTATTTAATATTAGCAAAAAATATCAATTTGAAAACAGATAAATGTTTATATTGTCATAATAAATTTGATTGATATAGTTAAATTAATTTAAAATAAAGCATTATAGATAAACAAATTTGTATAAAGTTATTTTAATAAGCTTTTTGGGGGCTATAATCTTTTTGGTGTATTGGTAATTCAATGGTAAACATAGTTCCTTCGCCAATTTTGCTTTCTACTTCTATTTTTCCGTGATGTTTTTCTATGATACCGTATGTAATACTAAGGCCTAACCCGGTTCCCTCTCCTACAGGTTTTGTTGTAAAAAATGGATCGAAGATATTCTTTAGGCTTTCTTCTTTTATTCCTTTAGCATTATCCTTAATTGTAATAATTACCCGCCTGTCTATTTGTTTTGTGGTTATCCAGATTTTAGCTTCTTTTGAATCTATTTTTTCTTTTGGCATAGCTTGAATGGCATTTGAAAGTAAATTCATGAATACCTGGTTTAGTTGATCAGGATAACATTCTATTTTCTCTAGTTTGCCATATTCTTTTTCTACTTCGATCTTATTTTTCAGGGAGTTTATTAACAGGTTTAAAGTACTATCAAGCCCCTCATGTAGATCTGAATATTTAAATTCAGCTTCTCCTATTCTTGAGAATTTTTTAAGATCTTGAATAATATCTTTAGCTCTCTGTGCGCCATTATAGCAATCTTTGATTAATAAATCCAGGTCTGGTAATAGAAAATCCCAGTTAATATCTTCCTTAAGCTTATTAATATCAGATATTTTTTCTGTATCAATTTTAGAATCTTCATATTTACCTAGTAAAAGCTTGAAATCATTAATGTAATTTTTTAAATGAGGCATATTGCCATAAATAAAATTGATAGGATTATTTAATTCATGAGCAACTCCGGCAACTAATTGTCCTAATGAAGCCATTTTCTCAGAATGTACTAATTGTGCCTGTGTAGATTTCAGTTTTTTGTATGCTTCAGATAAATCAGTATTACTTTTTTCCAGTTCTTCAGTTCTTTGAGCAACTTTGACTTCCAATTCGTTTTTATATTCTTCTAACTCATTAATATTATGCTTAAGTTCTTCTGCCATTCGATTAAAAGATTCAGATAGTTGACCTAACTCATCGTGAGATGTAATAGTAGCTTTAGCGTCAAGATTTCCAGCAGAAAGTTCATTAGTTACCCCAACCAGAGCATGAATTGGTTCTATAAGTTTTTTAACCACTGTTATTGTTGTAAAAATAATTGCTGCTCCAATTAAAACTAAAACAAAGGTAAGAGACAAACTTAATATTGCTGCCTTTTTAAATTCATCAGCAGGATAAATGGCCTTGGTAATAATAGCTCCATTATATTCAACTATTCCATCGCCGTCTAAATCAAGATACAGTGGAGTATACACAAGCATTTCATCTTTAGAAATAATTTCTATAGCAGGTTTATTAGGTTCAATAGTTTTTGTTTTATTGAAAATATCATTATCAGAAAGATTTTGATATGTATTTTTTGCATATTTAGATTCACTATCAATTTTGGCTATTTCTTTACCATTTTTGTTTATGAAGCTAATTTTTTTATATATTCTGTCATTTTTTAATTTTGTCCTATTAATAAATCCTTTATACAATTCTTCAAGTCGTTGCTGATAAAGTATAGCCTCATCTTCTAAATCATAATGTATGTTTTGAAGGTAATCTAAAATTTCTGATTTCTCAGAAAGATAGATAGCATCATTTTTTCTCTGGTTAATATATTGATTAATACTGGTATTAAATTCCTGTATAGCAAAAAATAAAGTTAAACTGCCTACAATAACCACCTGAATAAATAAAAGTGGCAATATTGCTATAAGCATTTTGTTTTGAATAGTAGGTTTTAAGAGTTTTTTTAACATTAATAAAATTATACAAGCTAATACTTAATAAATTTTAACCTAGAAAAGGTAGAATAATAATATATTCTGATTAAATTTTATAAATTTATGTTTTATAAATCTTTCATTATATTTAAAGATTTTTGCTAAAAATCCGATAAATAACAAGTAGGGTAATTAGTTGGTTGTACTATTAAGATAAAGGTTTAAGATGAGAGAGATAAGAAAAAATAAAGGTATTACCGTAGTAGAATTAGCAATTTGTATGATATTTATAGCGGTTCTTGCAGCTATAGCTGTTCCTAGAATGGCAGATATTTATGAAGATGCAGATGCAGCCTCTTGCAGGAGTGTTGCCGCTGATCTTGAAGCTGCCGTTTCTCAAGGGCTAAGTCGTGGAGTAAATCTTTCAACAATGCTGGCAAGCGATGGTGCTGCCGGTGGAGATCTGCTTGACGATATTGTAAACGAAATTGTTCAACCAGGATATGACGGCACTATGGTGCTTACAATACCTGCTGATGGGCAAGTTAGTATTGCTTTTGTTCGCTCTTCTCGTGCAGCTCGTGTAGATATTGATGCAAGTTCTGGTAAGGTTACTTTTGATGCAGGGAGCTTGTCAGGATTTACGAATTATTCAGTTAATAATGGTGATCTAGTTAAATAATTTCGGAGGCTTATATAATGAATTTGAGGCTAAAAGGTGTTTCTTTATTAGAAATTGTAATTGTTATAGGTATATTTGCTGTTGTAAGTGCTGGTGTAACCAGTTTATCTTTAAAAATGATAGAAATTCAGCGAGATGAAGAAACTCTTACTAAACATAATGATATTTATAACACCTTACAGGACGACTTAAGAAGAGATTTAAATGCTGCTGTTGCAGTGTGGGTTGGAGATATTGGATTAAACCCTGTCTCTACTTACATTAGTAACCCACCTCCAACAAACCAGAATAATTATGTTTGCATTACAGCCTGTACTGATTCAATAACTCCACCAGCTGGAGATGTGTTAGATATAATGGTTCAATCTGGTTATACACCAGGTTCGCCTCCTACTATTACATTTACTTTTGTGAGATATAAGTTTTTTACGCCTGCAGATACAGGTATTCCTTCACTTGGAAGATTTGAGGGTCAGCCTATAACTTATAACCTTGATCCAGATGAAATATGGCCTAAAAAACTATATGCACCTTTCACAAATCCAGTGCCAGGAGCTATGCCAGATGATACAACTTTTGCTAATATAGAAGCTAATCCCGATTATAAACTATATAATGACCCTTATGCTAATGAAGATAATGCTATATCAGCTGATGGTAATGGTGCATTTGAAGCGGTATATGGCAGAGGTTTTGTACCGCAGTTAAGTACTTCCAGTACATGGTATCCTAGCCCTGCTACAAATTGCACTTTCTATATAGATCATATTAATGTAAGAGCTGTAACAATTACTGCGCAGGGCTATCAAGATAGATATGATAAGGTATTTGGAAAAGCCCAACTTAATGCTCCGACACTTAGTTTTGAAGTTAACCCGAGTTTGAAATTCTTTTAAGAATCTTGATATATTAAAAGCCCTTTTAAAAAGGGCTTTTTAAATGAGCTTATTATTAATAGAATAGCAAATATAACCCTACGGTGCTTTTGTCTGTTTTTAAAGCTCTTTTGAAACTTTATTAGTTATGCTTAGCCCGGATTACAAATCAAAAATCAGCAAGCAAAAACACACCCTATCTCTTCTTCTTAAAACTATAATCTGAATTTACAGTGTGTAAATTCAGTATTTTTTAAATATATCATTAGAAGCAGGTTTTCATAAATGTTACTAATTCAGGAAGTAACCGGGTTAAGTCTTTAGAAGTGTTTGTCTTCTATAATTTATTTTTGTGTAGTATTATCGAAAAAAATAATCAAAAGAATTATTTATTTATGAATAAAAAGAAAATACACATTAATATTAATACAAGAATATTGCTTTATTTTCTGTTTGTGACGATTTTGCCATTAGCTATATTAGCACTTTCTTCAACTATTCTAATTCATTTTAGTTTAAGTGAAAAATCAGAAGAAGAGCTTGCTAACAGAATTGAATCCTTACAATCACTATATAATAGTGTTTTTACCGGATACAAAAATATTGTTAATTCTGATTCATATTTATATCTTGTTGGCTATAAAAAAGAATTAAGTAAAAAAAAGATTGAAAAAGCTTTAATTAAAATAAAAGATTATTATCAATTAAGTTTCATAACTTTATTTGATAATGAATTTAAAGTAATTGATTCTATTTCAGGAACTAATACATTAATATTATATCCTCTGGGTGATTATAAATGTGAATATGATCAGATATTTGAAGCTGCACGTCAGGGAAATATAGTTGTTTCTAACGAAATACTCAATCAAAAGCAGTTAAAATATTTGGCATTAAAAAATAAAGTTGTTCTAAAAAAAGAAATTGATAAACCAGAACAAAATAATTATGGTTTATTAACGCAAATTGGCCTGATACCAATATTTGAAAAAAATAATGAAATGATTATTACTCCAAAAAATATTGAAGAAATTAATGAGACAGGTAAAGAGATTGATAATAAAGAAAAAGAAGATAACATAAATCAAGATATTGAATCAAATCAACCTGATGAAGTCAATATTCAAATTCAACAGGAACCTATTGGTTATTTATTTGTTGGTAATTTCTTAAATTCAAACGAAGACCTGTCTAAAATTATTAAAGATAGACCCAATTTACCTGTTAATATTACTCAATTAAATTATTTTATTTCTTCTAATTCAAAAATTCCTTTTGATGTTAGCTCAATTGAGGAAAATCAAAATCAAAATAAAATTTTAAATACAAAAATGTTTAAAGGTGAACATTTTTTAAATAATCAATGGTATAGATTAGGTGCAAGATCAATTAATAATTTTAAGAATGATAGTATTGCCTTAATGATAGTTGGAATAGAAGAAGATCTTTATAGATCACTTAAATCAAAAAATAGTTTATTAATGTTACAAGTATCAATTTTAGTTGCAACTGGCGGATTGGTATTAGCTTTCCTGTTTACTAAAAGCATTACTGATCCTATTTCTAAAATGCGTGAGGCTGTTAAAAATATTGAATCAGGTAACTTATCTTATGAACTTGAAATACCTGTAGAAGATGAACTTGGAGATTTAGCTTTATCTATTAATCAGATGGCTCAGGTTTTAGAGAGCAAGAAAAACGAAATTTTAAGATATAACCAGATTCTACTTGATCAAAAATCTAAACTTGAGACAATATTTAATTATTCTGCGGACGGTATTATGACTTTATCTGAAGACAAGAAAATATACTCGATTAATCCTGTTGTATCTAAATGGTTAAATAAAAATCTTGATGAAATAGTTGGTAAATATTTCTATGACATAATAATCTTTGAATCTGATCCAGCCAGATATTCAGAACCACCTGAGAAAATAGAAGATATTAAAGACCTAAATGAAATATATAAGTATTATCCTGGCGCTAAAATTAATAATGTTGAATTAGAAATTAGTTATTCGTCTATGAAACCAGAAGGTGATTCTATTACGGGTTATGTGTTAATCCTGAGAGATATTACAAAAAGAAAAGAAACAGAAGAATTAAGAGAAAATTTTATTGCTACTTTAACTCATGATCTTAGAACCCCTTTGCTTGCAAGTGTTCAAACTCTAAAATACCTTCTTAAAGGTTCTTATGGAAGTTTATCTGAGGATCAAAACTATATTACCAACCAGTTGATCAATAGTAATGAAGGGTTACTGCGAATGGTTAACACTCTTTTGGATACATTTAGTTATGAATCTGGCAAACAGAGCCTTGTTAAAAGGGAAATTAATCTGTATAAACTCATTAATGAATGCATAAATGAAATGAAACCATTAGCAGATGGAAAAAATCATAATATAAAATTTGATAGGAGTGATTCATCTTGCTTTGTAACAGCTGATAAACAGGAAATTAAACGTGTTATTATAAATATTTTAAGTAATGCTATTATGCATACTACGGAAAATGGTATAATTGAATTTGATTTAAAAACAGATGATAGTTTTGCTACTTTAAGTATTATGGATAATGGAATTGGGTTATCTGAAAAAGATAAAGAAAGAATATTTAACAGATATAGTCGTGGAGGAAGAACCCTCAGAAAAATTGGAACAGGATTAGGGCTTTACCTATCAAAGCATATTGTTGAAGCTCATGGTGGTAGAATATGGGTTGAAAGTAAGTTAAAAGAGGGTAGTGTGTTTTCATTTACTATTCCTTTATCAATAACAAAATTGGATACAGAAAATAATGGATAAACTTAAAGTAATATTAGTTGAAGATCATGTTTTAACAAGAATTGGATTAAAAACAGCACTTCAAGAATCAGGAAATATTGAGGTTATAGCAGAGACAGAATACGGAGAAGTTGGTGTCGAATTAACGGAAAATTTTAAACCGGATGCTGTTTTAATGGATCTTGGATTGCCTAATATGAATGGCATTGATGCTACAAAGCTTATTAAATCTAATAATCCTTCTCAAAAAGTAATTGTTTTGACATCTCATAGAGATGAAAATGAGGTTACTGGCGCTCTTGGTGCCGGAGCAGATGCTTATTGTCTGAAAGATATTAACCCTCAAAGGCTGGTTAGTGTTATTCAAACAGTTGTTGAAGGTGCAGCCTGGCTTGATCCAGCTATTGCAAAGGTTGTGTTAAGAAAATTTGCCGATGAAAATAATATATTAGAAGAAGTCAAATCTTCTAAAAGTAAATCTCCATTAACCGAAAGAGAACTTCAGGTTTTACAATATTTAGCAGATGGAGCCAGTAATGCCGAAATAGCCGACGAATTATCTTTAAGCCAGCATACAGTAAAAACACATATTGGTAATATTCTCCAAAAGCTGTCTGTAGATGATAGAACACAGGCTGTTGTTAGGGCTTTAAGAGAAGGCTGGGTTCACTAACGAACCGGATAATTTATACCTAAATTAGGAGTGACATACCTTAAATTAGGATCATAAGGTAGGTCAACAGGGTTCATTGCTCTAAATTGCTGTGTTATAGGTGCTGCATATGTATTGTAATATGCCGGTATTGGTGTAAAAGTATTATTAGTTGAAAAGCCATTAAGCACTTCTGGAAGATAGTTTTGGGCATCCCTTAGCTGGTAAGGGTTATAAATTGATTGTACTGGCAGCATTGATCTTAATTTGTCGTATAATGTGTCTAAAAAAGAGCCATTATTTGAGGGTTCACCGTGGCTTGGAGATGTTTTTCTGATAGAGGGATCTCTTTTAACATATAGATCTTCTACTTTTTGATCTAATTTAGAAGGGTGTTCAAGATATAATTTCATTGCAAGGGTTAGATCAGGATCTATAACACCGTTATTAACTGCTACCCAGAATTTCGTCATTTCTCTAAAAGCATCTTGCTCTTCTGTAACAGATGTAATAGGATCTTTGTCTCCTGCATGAACTGCTTCATGAACTAAATAAGTGGCTATTACATTAGGAGAAGCAAAAACTAATTTATTACTTATTAAAATTCTTTTATTGCTATTTTCATATTGAGCCAGGTTTTCATATTTATTAACCTGTTCTGTTAAACCAAAAGCAATTGTTACCCCCTGAAGGTTAGCTGAAATGTAGGCAGGAGCCTTTTGTTGAATTAATTGAAGAGCCTGTTGTAGGTTTTCTTTAGCTGCCTGTTGAACAATAGCATCTGCTTTTTTAGGATTAGTTAAGGCAATTTTCTTTACTTGAGCATTTTGATAATTTCTTTTTGCATAGTCATAATTAGGTTCATATTGAAGAACTGTTCTATATGTTGACAAAGCAGAGTCTATACTTCCTGCTTCCTCATGGAATTCACCTAATAATGTTCTGGATTCAAAGTCATTTGGATAAATCTGAAGCAACTTGTTGAATGTATTAATTGCATCATTTATCTTACCAACATCTCTATATGTTCTACCAAGGTTATAAAGAACATCTGTATAATCAGGATTGTATTGTAAAGCTTTTGTATACTCTTGAATGGCAAGATCATATTTGCCCTGCAATCTATATTCATTACCCTTTATTTTTAATTGTCTGGCATATCTCTGATTAACTAGTGACTGTGAAAGAGATAGTTGATCTTTGTTTAATTGTTGATATGGATTTATTTGTCCAGAATTATATACCCCTTGTTGATAAGGGCTTGCAGCTGCAATATAATTATTATAACCATTATAAGGGGTATAATTATTAGTTGCTTGTTGGGGATAGTTATATTTTGTCTGTGTTGATACCATATTATTTTGAGGAGATTATTACCATTTCTTTATTGTAATAACTAAAAAACTTTTATCTGCTACCAGTTAATGGTCCGCCAAAACAAATTTCATCTTGTTTTGGTTGGGTTTTAATGGTCGTATTTGGGTTTTCAGTGTTGATTTTTGCCCGGTCATTACCTGCAAAACATAATTTATTAGGTGCTGTGGTATTTTTTGGAAGGGTAATACTTTCTTTATTTAACCTTAACATCCTGAGTCTCCTGATTAATAGCTATTCTTTAAAAACAACTGAATAGTAAAAGTTGCTAGTCTTTTAAAAAACAATTGCAAATATGTTAGATTATATAAAGTCGAAAAATTAATTTCTACTTGGTTTTTGATTATTGTAAAATATGATAATATTTAAAGAATATACTTAACAAATTTAAACATTGTTATTAACGTATTTGTTTACTCGGGGGAACTATGGACGATCTTAATCAAGAAAATTTAGCAGACGATCTGTATAGCTCAAATAGAAGATGGTATGATAAAGACCCGGTCTTAAGTAAAGCAATGGCTACCCTGGAAAAATCTGAAGATAAGATTCAAATTCAAATAGCACTTAATTTAATTAAGATTGTTATTGAGCATAAAATTGAGCAGGAAGATGTTACTTCTGTTGAAGATATATTATCTTCTGTCAATGATGCTTCCAATGCTTTACAGGGTAAAAAGCAAAGATGGTATGATCTTAATGAAACTCTAAGAGCTGCTATACTTATGCTTCAAAACTGCCCTGATGATCTTCAAAAAAGAATTGCAAGAGATATGGCTGAACTGGTTTCAAGAATTCTTCAAGAAAATGATAACTAATTTAAGTTGTAATCAAAGTATAAAGATTTAAAAAAGAATTACAGGTAGGTATATCAGGCTAAACACGTTATTATTAGCTTATATAGTTATTATATTTTACTATAAGTATTATTTATCCCTGCTTACAAATCAGGAATCAGCAAGCAAAAACACACTCTATCTCTCTTCTTCTGAGAACTATCACCTGAATTAGATACCTCTGCATAACTAATGTTTTATAAAATATCTGAGAACAGTGGTTAATGAGGCCAACACTATTTCTCTGCTACCTTAGCTTTTTTGAGAATATATACACTTATCCCGGATTATTCACAAAGTTTCGGAAATAGATCCTTGCCGAGGGCTCAAAAGGGCCGCCCTGCGGCCCTTTTG
>JBFMGH010000463.1:0-3824 GCA_040752795.1 Cyanobacteriota bacterium | reverse complement strand
ATTGAAAGAAATGCACGCTATGATTGGGTGAGCAAGAAAATGATTTCTTTGTTTAAGGTATTACATAATATTATAATATCTAATACTATTATAATAATAGTTATTAGTAAACTTTAGTATTAATAAAAAGGTATAAAAATCTTAAACTAAAGTATAATATCATTATATAATAAGAATAATTCCTATATGTTAGATGAAAATTAACCAAAGTAATAAAATTTAATCAGTTATTAAGTTTATAGGTTATATTAAATACAATTGAGTGCTAATGTATTTTGTGGAATAAATAAAAAACTAACATATACAATCAAATAACCTTAATATTATCTAATTAAAGTTTGAGCAGAGCCGCTTCTTCTTAAATCTGTAGCAGCTTCAGGTAACTTACCCTTCTCGAATCTAACACATTGTGAGCCTCCAAAATACATATCTAGTTCGTTAAACTTCCAAATAGTAGTTTCTTTACTTAATAATGATCTGTCAACATCTATACCTGGTTCTATTGCAAAAGTATTACCTTCATAATGAAATCTAGGAGCACTTAAAGCAGTTAATAAATCCATTTTAAAATCTGTAATATTTAAAATAATTTGCATAAGACAGGTTGAAATTCTTGAGGCTCCTGGTGATCCTAGAACAACAATATCGAACTTATTTTCATCAAACATTATTGATGGAGCCATACCGCTTGTTAATCTTGATCCAGGTGTTGCACATAAAAAGCCTTTTGGGTTTAATTCCATTTCTCCTAACGTATTATTCATTAGAATACCTGTTTTTGGTATTGGTGCACCTGAATCATATCCCATGCTCATTGTTATGCCAATTGCGCAACCAGTAGCATCGATAGCAGAAAGATGTGTTGTATTAGGAGAAGGCAAAATTTGTTTATAACATTTTGCAGCGTATTCAGATGATAATAGTTCTTTAGTAACTTCTTCATTAGTTTCTACATCAAGATATTTTGTTACTTTATCTTTCAAAGCAAGATTTTGAGCTTTTCCTAGTAAAGCAATATCCTTAGAAGTCATATTTTTATCAAATTTAAAGTGAGAAACAATATTTAATAACTCAATTAAAGTAGCTCCTCCAACTGATGGTGGTGGATTTGTCCAGATAATTTTACCTTTATAAGAAGTTTTTAATGGTTTTCTTATAATTGCTTCGTATGTTAAAAGGTCTTTGTGTGTAATTAAGCCACCATTTTGTTGCATTTCATCTACAATAGCTTCAGCAACATGACCTTTATAAATTACATCTGAACCATAATGCTTAATTAATTCTAATGTATTAGCAAGATCCTCTTGCTTTAAAATACTACCTGCTTCTGGTATTCCACCATCAGGAGTAGCTAAAAGCTTTTTTCCGTAAGAAGTTCTGAAATGAATTTTTTGTGAAGCATCTATGCAATGACGAATGGTCTCGCTTATTTTTGTTCCTTTTTTTGCAAAATCAATAGATGGTTGAATAATTTCCTTGAGTGGCATAGTGCCATATCTATTAAGTATAAGTTCAAGACCTTTAGCTGTTCCGGGAACACCCACTGTAGCATGACCGCACATGGCTTCAAGGCCAACTCCCTGGTCCAAATGTACTTTTTGAACGTTTACATATTTTTTAATATATTCTAAATTAAGACCTTTGCCAGGCATAACATCGAAAAAGTCAATAGTTTCAACATGCCCATCTGGAGTTCTGATTGTTGCAAAACCACCACCACCAAGGCTACACATAAGAACATTTGAAACAATCAAGCCAAAAGCAGCACCAACTGCTACATCTGCAGCATTTCCTCCACTTGAAGCTATTTCGATTCCAATTGATGTGGCTTCTCTTGTACAAGACGCTATTGCATATTGTTTGGTTTTTCTTTTCATTTTTGGATTTCGCTTTAGAATTATAGAGTTCTATTATTATTTGATTTTAAACCAAATATAGATTAATTAGAGTAAAAAGCGAACAATAGTAAATAAAAATTTATTAATAAACAAATAAAATCATATAAATGATTAAGGGTTACATATTTTTTTATAAACGAAATCTTCAAAAGAATCTTTTTTAATTCTTGAAGTACTGTTTTCAATATCAAAATAGTATTCAATGTTAGCTATATTATCATTCTGATAAGTTGTAACTTTAATATTGGTAACTGTTTTATTAATACAATCAAGGTTTCTTTTAGCAATATAAGATATAAAAGGAATATCCCATGGGGGGACATCTTTTACCTGGGTATTTTTAAAGATTCCTTTTTCAGAATAACTTATAGAACCAGATTCATTCTCTATTGCTGAAATATCAATAAAAAACATAACCGTATCATTTTTAGCTACTAATTCCCAGTTTTGTGCACAAACAGGTTGGATTAAGAGAATAAAAAATATTATTAATAGAAATCTTTTCATTTTAATTTAGCTAAATATTTAAGCCTTAATAAAGATAATTTTATATATAATACCAAGCTTAATTATTTTTTTAAATTCATACTTTTTTCTTAGATAAATATAACCAATCTTTCTGATTTTGAAAGATGTGTAAATCGTTATAATATTTATATAATCCAGGGTTAAAAATATATAGGAGCATAATATGAAGAAGAGAAAGGTTTCAAAATGGATATTAATACTAATTATATTGTGCATAAGTTTAATTAATATTCAGTCATGTTTTGCAGATATAGTCTTTTTGCCTAACAATAACTATAAAATTAATTCTATATCAATTTATTCAATGCCAAATATTAATAATAATTATATTAAAAAACCATATCATAATCCAAATTTGATTCAACAATTAAGGCAGGAGAATTTAGCTAACCAAGATCAAAAAAATGATCTTAATCAAATTCAGTCAGCAAATAATACTAATAAACTTGTAAAATCCATATACATTAACCCGGTAGTTCATCCACTTAATAAAGGTTAGTTTATTGTTATATAAAGGAGGTTTATTTGCCGGGTTTATCTATGTAACAATTATAATTAGAATCTAAGATAGCTTCAGTTTCTAATCTGACTTTTTCACGAAAACTTTTAATAAATGAAAGCATTGGTATTTTATGATATGTGTTATTTTCACTGGTTATACCACCTGAAAATAAAGGTGATTTTGATTCAAAGGTATTAATAAAATTATTTTTATCAAAAAATTCAGACACATTAATCTCTCTTAACTAACCTATATATAAATAAAAAACTTTTTAATTAATTATTGTTAGCTATATTTAACAAAAATTCAGCAAACAATAGTAATAAATAGCTATTTTTATTTAAAAAACCCTTATTCAGGTTACAGTTTTTATCGATTAACTTTAAACTTAGCTATATTACATTCAAACCTCTTTTATGAATATAATAATGCTTATTAATAATTATTATACTGAATATAATTTACTGAAGAAACGTTTTCTGGAACCTATAATTAATTTCAAGCAACTGTATAATTTACTTGTTTGATATAAAACCATAAAATTATTAATAGATTGATTTTATTTACTAGAGGGTAAAAGCTATGAAACAGAGTTTAAAAGTTTTACTTATAATTCTAACCATATGTTTAATTTGTTTTAATAGTTCAAAAAATACATTTGCTATTGATATGAAGGATCACAAGGATGCTGTTAGTGTTAAAACAGCTGGTGTTGCAGGTGCATCAGATGATAAAATTAATTACATGTCAAACTGTAATTCTAAAGCCTGTATTAAAATAATGAAATCTATTAATTCTATTGAAAATTCAATTGAAGAAGACCAGAAAAAAATTATAACTTTAGCATTAGATATTAATAATTCTGAGATTCAAAAATTAAATTCATTGTTAATTAA
>JBFMGH010000462.1:0-2412 GCA_040752795.1 Cyanobacteriota bacterium | reverse complement strand
TTCTCTTATCAAGAAAGTATTTCAGAGGTATCTATGTATAAACTCTATGATAATGTCATCTTTGGGATTCAGGATTTTGATTTATCCCTATTGAAAGAGCTTTTCACTATGAGTTAAATTTCAGTAAAAGAAATACAGGACCTTAAAAAGCTGCATCCGTCTGTAGAAGGGATTACTAAAGCTTTATCAGAAGAGATTTTCGATATAGCTAGAAACGTTTCTTATAAAATAGACCTGGTTAAAAGGGCCTATAAGGATTTTGAATCAGATGATTCAAAAATTATGATGATAGATGCAACATATTCTGGTGGAGGTAGGACGCTCAAAAACCCACCTTCAGAAATGACAAGAATGGATCTGGCAATAATTTGCTCTTCAAATCAGGGGCACTATGATAGAAAAGAAGGCAAATGTAATAAAACCTCAAAGGATTATACCAATCCACGTAAGTAAACTATATATGCTTTAAATTTACTATAGGGTGTTTTTCGTTGCGCAGCAACGGAAAACACCCAGTCTCTATAATCTGGAATCTATAAATTACTTTTAAGGATCAATATAAATAATAAACAGGGTGTGTATATGCACACCCTGTTTGTATAATTGTTAAAACCTTATTTTTTTGATCCTGTTCCAACAAGATGTTCTTGCATTTGTTTCATGCTGCAGAACTTACCACACATTGTGCAACCCTCTTTATCTTCCAATAGTTTATATTCGTTAAAGACATCAGGGTCTATAGAGTGGTTAGCCTGAGCTTTCCAATCAAGTGCAAACCTTGCTTTAGACATTAACAGGTCTTGATTAATTGAATATTGATTTCCATTTGATACATCAGCTGCATGAGCTGCTATTCTTGTTGCAATAATTCCGGCTTTTACCTGTTCCACTTCAGGTAGTCCAAGGTGCTCACTGGGAGTTACATAACATAAGAAATCAGCTCCTGAACTGGCTGCAATAGCACCACCTATAGCTGATGTAATGTGATCATAGCCTGGTGCGATGTCTGTTACAAGTGGCCCTAAAACATATAATGGTGCGTTCTGTGTTAAAACCTTGATTTGTTGTATCATGCCTTTTATCAGGTGTAATGGGACATGACCGGGACCTTCTATCATTGTTTGAACACTGGCTTTTCTTGCTCTATTAACTAGTTCTCCAAGTACAATAGTTTCCATGTACTGTGCTCTGTCTCCTGCATCATTCCCACATCCGGGTCTAAGCCCGTCACCTAATGACAGTGTTGTATCGTAAGCCCTTGCAATATCTAAAAGATCATCATAGCGGGTATATAGTGGATTCTGGCGCTTGTTTTTTTCCATCCATGCTGCTAGCATAGAACCACCACGGCTAACTATTCCGCAGACTCTTCCTTGCTCTTTTAATGCTTGAACTACTTCCTGTGTTACTCCACAATGGACAGTAATGAAGTCAACGCCGTCTTTACAGTGCTTTTCAATGTCCCTAAATAACTGATCTTCATCCAGTGATTCAATTTTATCATTAATGTTAATTGCATCAACACCTGCCTGATATATTGGAACTGTGCCAAGAGGTAGTGAGGTTGAAGAGATTAGTTTTCTTCTGGTTTCATCAATATCATTTCCGGTTGATAAATCCATAACTGTATCAGCTTTAGCTTCTTCACAAACTCTGAGTTTATGCATTTCATTAGAGATCTCAGACTTTTTATGTGAAGTGCCAATGTTAGCATTAACTTTTACTTTTAGGCCATTTCCTACGCCAGTAGGTATAACATTTTTATGATTGATGTTAGCTAATATTACTACTTCGCCTTTAGAGACCCGGTCTAATAAAACGTTCTGGTCAATTTTTTCTTGAACTGCAACCTGTTCTAACTCAGGTGTTATTTTTCCAGCTTTAGCTGATAATAGTTGTGTCATTTTTATTTACCTCTTGAATATGCCTTTTAATTTATTGAAATATACCAGATCCACGAAAACAAATATCTGGTGATAGAGTTTAATCTGCAATTACTTTCAAGGAACAGTATATCTATTTAAATTAACACAAATTGAATTTAATCTGCAATGAATTCAAATTATATTTGAACGGGTTTAAATTTGAACAGAATATTATATCCAAATAAGAGCCATTCAATATCAGTTTTTCTGAAATATTTATACTTTGATTACAACAGGGTATTAAATTATTTAGTTAAACAATTATAGATTCCAGTAAATATTAGGGCGAGATTTTAGTAAAAGAATATTTTTTTGCTGGGTGGCTTAAAAGACTTATAAATTCTGATGAGCTGGTTTTACTTTGTTATAGTAAACGCATGAAATTATGAGACATAACTGGAAATCATGAGGGTGTTATGCCCGCCGAAGGCGGGCATAACACCCGAACCCTTTATTTCCTGAAGTCTATTTTATTTATGCGTTCATT
>JBFMGH010000461.1:0-2362 GCA_040752795.1 Cyanobacteriota bacterium | reverse complement strand
CTTAGTTATTTTGAGAATTTATACACTTATGCACAAGTCTTTAATATAACCTGTAACTTAATGTAAACAAAACACTAACCCACTAGTAACTTTTTTAATGGAAGAGTTTTATTTTGATTAGTAAAATACAAATTTTCAAAATTTATTCATGTGAAGAGAGTGCAAGAATGTTAAATATGATTCCTTTAAGCCAGCATAATTTGCTTTTCGCCTCTAGAAAACCTGATAAACAATCATTTAATTCTATATATTCTATACGTAACCAGCCGTTAGCTGATGTGGTTGAGTTCAGAGGTAAAAAAAGCAAGTTAGAACAGTTTAAAGAGCTTCCAAAGCATGAACAACAAAAAATTCGTAATGTTGTTACCTCTCTTTTAGGAGGGGATCCTGAAGTATTATTAATATTAAATGGTTCACGGCCAGGGGCTCTGGCTAATGTTGTATTTGGGCCATTAGAATATCCTTCCCCTTTAAAGAATAAGCAATTAGGTATTCTAACTCCGCATTGGAAATTGCCAAAATCTTCTATGGATGTATTTAAGAAGAATAAAGAACTTCTTGAGACAAAAGATTTAAAAATATTAATAAGTAATAAAACCACTTATTCAAATATACTTTTTATTAATCTTCCAAAGGCAAGAGAAGTTGTTGAAAAGAATCTAGACCTGTTTCGTTATAAGCTTGATGGGCCTGGCCTGACGACTAATCAGGTTATGGATATTGTTATGGGAGAAAACACACCGCTCTTCTCAAACAATTATGAAGATTTATTGGGTATAATGCTAGGTTTTCCTGCTGAAGATGCACTCGTTTTTAACTTATATAGTCAAATTGATGCAAATGCCAGGTTTATGCAAAAGAGAGGTGCCAGAGTACATCAAAGGGTTTTGACTTCACTAATACCAATTTTACGTCCTGATTTCTGGAAATTCCGAGACATAAAAATTAATGGCAATGATAAAACAAGAGAAGTATATAATAAGTTTTATGAAGCTTTTGATATACCAGTTCCTGAATCTAATATGCCTGCTGGTTCACCCATTGATTTTATATGCTGGGATAGCGAAACGAAATCAATGAAAGAATTGCGTGAAAACATCTTAGAGAATTTTCAAGCTGTCAGAGAACGGTTTCAAAAACCGGCAGATGTATGGAATTATCTTCTAACAACCAAATAGATTAGTTATAAATATTTTGGAAGTATAATAACGTATCTTTGTCTTTTGAATTATTTTATTTTCAGAAGATTTGAATGATATTTTTCTTCTGTGGCACGAATTTCAGGTAAGCCAACCATCTTATTAAACAACTCAAATTCAATCATATTAGGTGTCATTTCTACTAATGAGCCTGTTTTAACTAGATGATCAAATAAATCTTTAACTGCTTTGGCTATTATATAAGTAGAAGCAGTTGGATAAGCAACTACAGCAAATCCAATTTCTTCTAGTTCTTTAATGCTTAATAGTGGAGTATGGCCTCCGGGAATTAAATTGGCAACTGAAGGGGCATCTATTTCTGTAACGATCCTTTTCATCTGTTCAACAGTATTAGGAGCTTCGACAAAAATTATATCAGCACCGGCTTCCCTGTAACGTTGACCACGTTCAATAGCATCATCAATGCCATTTACTGCTAAAGCATCAGTTCTGGCCATAATAACAAAATCATCGTCTTTTCTGGCATCAACAGAAGCTTTAATTTTAGTTATCATTTCATCTGCGGGTATTACCTGTTTTCCAGACATATGTCCGCAACGTTTTGGGAACACTTGATCTTCTATAAAAAGTCCAGCGACCCCAGCCTTTTCAAATAATTTAACCGTCCTAATAACGTTGTTAGTGCCACCATGGCCTGTATCTCCATCGGCGAATACGGGTATATTAACTGCGTCAACCATACGAGATGCACAATCAACCATTTCTGTTAATGATAACAGGGAGACATCGGGCTTGCCTAATAGTGTCGCACTATTGGCATATCCTGCGTTGCATATGGATTTAAAGCCTGATATTTCAGCTATTTTTGCGCACAGAGTGTCATGAGCAACTGGTAACATAAGAATTTTATCTGATAACACTAGTTCTTTAAAAACAGTTGTCTTTTTTTTCAAAATATAACTCCTTTTATTGGTTTAAATAGCCTTAATTATTGAGGTAATGGCAATGATACAACTAATTCTTTTTTTTATCAATATAAATAGTGCTTTTAGAAAATTTAAGTTCTTTTAAGGGTTATATAGTAAACGCATGAAATTATGAGACATAACTGGAAATCATGAGGGTGTTATGCCCGCCGAAGGCGGGCATAACACCCGAACCCTTTATTTTCTGAAGTCTATTTTATTTATGCGTTCATTATA
>JBFMGH010000460.1:0-2710 GCA_040752795.1 Cyanobacteriota bacterium | reverse complement strand
ACTAATTCTGTATTTCTTTACAACAATGTAATAGTATCAAGTAGAAATCTTACAAGCCCTAATACAGAAGTTCATGCTGTTGCTACTTCTCAGGGTAATTCTGGTAATTTAACATTCAGGGCACCTTCATTACTATTTTATCCTGGTTCAAAAGTTTATTCTTTCAGTAATAATAATTTTACCCCGGGCAATATTAAGCTTATAACTAATGCAATAAAATTAACTTATGACGGTGTTGAGCTTAATGCAGGTACAGGATCAGTATACCTTAGTAGATACTCTACTGGTGACCTTTCAATTAGTGATATAGATCCATCTACATTAGGTCACACATCAATGTTTATTACAACAGGTGAGTTAAATAAAATAAAAGCAGCAAACTATTTATTTGGTAATAATAGCCAGACAAATAGTTATACAAATAATATTGTTTTCTATAATTCCTATGAATTCTTGGGCGATCTTTATTCTAATGCTAATAATGATACTACACTTAAAGATAATGTGAATTTAAGAGCTTTAAACCTGGCAAATATATCTACCAATAATAATTTTAATATGAATATTAATACATCAATAGATGCTCAAAACGTAGTTGTAAAAGCACATAATATAGATATGTCTGCAGATGGTGCTTCAATACTGCCTGCATCTGGGTCACTATATCTTGGTGTTCCAACTGCTGGAGATTTAACCCTAAAAGCTAATAATTATTCATTTGGTGCGCTTGCAACTTATCTAGCTTTAAATATTGGAAATTCAGCAAATACTAATCAATTAACAAATAATGTTTATCTTGATTCTGACATTACCTCAAGTGCAGTTACAATTAATGCAAATAACAGCATTATTCAAAACAATGGCTCTATTAATGCAGCATTTGATATCTCATTAACAGCTCAAAATGGTAATATTGGAACCTCGTCTGATTTTGTTGATATTGCCCAAATAGATATTGGAGATGTAACTGCATCTGCAACTGGTAATATTTATATTAATGAATCATTTGGTGATTTTAGAATAGATCAAATAACAAGTACAAATCGTGGTGATGTATTCCTCTCTGTACAGAGTGGACGTGTTGTCGATGCAACTGAAGGTGCAAGAACTAATATTACTGCAGGTAATTTATTTATAAAAAAACTAGAAATAACACAAGACTTTTTCTTTGTTGGCATAAATGGAGATGCAACATCTGATAATAATAGTGGTTTAATGAATTATTATATTAACGTATTCAGGAACCTTGGTGAAAACTGGAGAGAAATGCCATTAAGTAACTTTGCAGTTTTTGATGATACGATAGCAGCATTTACAAAAGATGATATATTGCAAGCATTAACGAATTATTCAAGCATAATGTCCGATGACGATATGCTGGTAATAATTTATAATGGCCATGGTGGTGGTGGTGATCCTAATCCTCAGTTTGGAGAAGAAGGCTTTTATGATGGATATGATGAGTATCCATTAGATGAAGCTAACAGTAATGCATTAAACGCTGCTGATGAGTTTATGGTTTTTAATGATATTATGATATATGATGATGAACTTGCTTATGCATTACAGAATGCCAGAGGCACTGTGGTATTTCTCTCTGATCAATGTTATGGTGGTGGTATGTTTGGTGGCAACGCTGATCTAGATAGTGTTGCAAATGCCAATGATTTTAAATACTTTGGTATTACTCATAATATTGAGGGTAAATTGGGCTGGGGTTGTGAATATCAGGCTGATGCAACTCATTATTTTGGTTTTGTTGGTATGTTACACCAGGGCTTAATAGATTCAATGATAAAAATTAACCCGATGATTGAAACCATGGATGCTGATGCACAAAGCATGTATGATTATCACAACGTCAACTTAGATCAGGTTTATGTAGATGATGGCAATGTATATTTAAATGAATGGTTTAATGCAATTGATAAAGAAGTATACCATGAAGCTTATGCAAAAGAATTAGGTGGTTATTATACATATCATTATCCATATGAGTTTCAAAATTTTACAAATATGACCGCAAATGACCTGACAGAAATGCCAATAGTTCAGCAGGTCTGGGAGCCAGATTATACATTTACTAATGTCACAGGCATTGGATCTTCAACAAATCCACTGAACGTTAATTTAACAGGCAGAACAGAAATTTTATCTGATACTGAAGTTTTTATTAACTCGACAGGTAATTTAAATGTTGGTTATATTTTATCTGCTGGTTCGGATGTTAATATAAATTCAACAGGAAATATAATCGATTCAAGAGCTGATGAAAACCCTAATGTATTTGGCAGAAGCATAATATTAACATCAACTCAGGGTACAATAGGAAGTATTACAGATGATTTAAATATATTTACCAATAATGGTACTCAGGGAGGAACTTTAACAGCAACAGCTCATAATGGTATTATTAATTTAGAGCATTTTAGAACTAATTTGTATGTTAATTATGTTCAATCCCAGCAAAATGTAACTATTTCATCAGATGGTAGTATTATTGATGCAAGGGAAGATGAGCAACCTAATATATATGGCAGGAGTATAACATTAACATCTTCAGGCATTGGAACATCGTCTGAAGATGTAGATATATATTTAAATTATAGCTCATCAGGAGGAAAATTAAATGCGGTTTCATATTATAACAATATATATCTTTCACAATATACTGGTAATATGCCGATTGATTATATTGTGTCATATAGAG
>JBFMGH010000459.1:0-2281 GCA_040752795.1 Cyanobacteriota bacterium | reverse complement strand
GAATAATAGACCAATGGATTTAGGAAGTGTTTATTACTGGTTATATTCGTTTTTAGCTCAACTTTAAATTATGTCTATTTATAATGGTTCTGATATACCTCTTTTTTCTTAGCTATTTTATAATAAAGCATCATTTAAATGATATAGACAAAATTTTACCATAGTCCTATTTTTAATTTAGTAGCTCCCCAGATAAGAGATTTGCTTTTCATTTAAAATGATGTTAATATTTATCTATGTAATCACTTAGTAAATTATTTAATATTGATAATTTTTAATTTAATATTATTTTAAAGAATAACATCAATGAGAAAATTTAAAAACATCTGTTTTGTCGGATAAATTTAGCGGTGATATCCCTCATGCGTAAAAGTGATCCCTATTTCTTTACTCCTAAAGTAATTGGTCAGATCCCATATCTCTATGTCCAAAGATACATATATCCGAATAATAAAAGAAAAACTGAGTCTTTCTCGCTTGGTCCTATTAGGGATATTGAAAAAATTTTCACTACCTTAATGAGTACTGCACGAACTCTTTTTTTCGGTGAGGCCTTGCTTTATTTCTTTAGCCAAGAGATTGGATTGCAAGAAAAAATTACTAAAGACTTTTTGATAGATAAAATGAATGAAAAAGAGATAATTCATTTTCATTGGCTTACTGTTCTTCGTTCTATAAGACCATTTAGCAAATATAGGTTATTCAGGTATATTCCTCAATCTTATATGTCTCTTGAGACTCAAGTTCCTCATTACACGTCAATTTATTATACAATGGACGATATAAAGGATCTCCCTAATTATTTTACTCATCTATCAAATTTTTTAGCGCAATCATTACATTATACACCGAAAGAGACACATTTTGATACAACAACCATATATTTCTTTTCTGATTATGATTTTTTTCGTCGAAAAGGATTTGGAAAGGATGGAAAGCGGGGATCACCGCTAATCAAGCTTTCTATGGCATGTTCTGAAGACTATTTCCCTTTAGAATATAAAATTTATCCTGGTAATGTCAGTGACATTACAACATTCAAAGAATATCTTCAAAAGATGTACAAGGATCCTTTTTTTAAAGAAAAAACAGTTGTTTTTGACGCTGGTTGTTATGCATTTGATATTATCCAAGAATTAGAGGAAAATAAAGTATATTATGTGTGTAGTGCAGATATAACAAAATATTACTTATTTTCGGAACCAAAGGAAAGTATAAAACCAAAAAAAAGAAAAAAAAGATCTCAAATCATCCCCCTCCCTCTAGAGTGCCCTGAGGAACCAGTTCAAAAAATAATCCTCAATGAACAAGAATGGACAATAAAACCAGGAATATATCAAGGAAAACGCGTTATCATAGCCTTCAATGAGGACCATCATCGCGAAGCATCGGCAAAATTGGATCAAAAAATAGATTTAGTTATCAAATTTGCCAAAGAAGTCAAGGGCAGAACTTTAGAAAGCAAGAAAGGAAAAATTCAATCACTTATCAATGGGTTGGGATTGAAAGCATTATTAGAGATTATAGAAGAACAATCTGACTTGCATATTGTTAAAAAAAATGAAAAAATTGATAAAAGAAGAAAATCTTTACGGAAAATAGTTTTGATAACTAATTATGACTATAGCATCTCTTCAATAAAAATCTTAGAACAATATTTGCGACGAACTACTATTGAACGTGTTTTCCGTTATTTAAAGTCTCCAATAGACTTAAGACCAGTCTATCATTGGAAGGAAAGAAGAATCAGAGCACATTGCTTTATTGTTGCTTTAGGCTTTTTAATACTTGCTGGTTTTCGTTTATATTTACTTTATCAACATCAAGTTAGTGTTACCTTTGAGCAATTGATAGAAATATTACAAATATCTTCTATAATTGTTCTTGAACCCAAAAGAGGTTTTTATATGCCATATTTAAGCAACCAAAAAAAGTGGATTAATGAATTAGTTACATCATGGAAAATACCAATAAAATATACTGAAAACCCTTTACTTTCATTCAAATAATGATAATATAAATGAATACATATTTATTGCATAGTCTGTTTATCTTAACATCAATAAAATCATATCTTAATTAGCATAAGAATGCATAAAACCTTTTACTTTCCGATTTAATTCTGAATCATTTCTTACATAGGCATTTTAGTTAATCGTTTCATTACAGATTCATAACAAAACCAAAAAAAAGGAGAAAAATTTGAGTTTCTTTTAAAGTTGAGTTATAAATGGGATTTTTTTTACTGATGAAGATTTTATATCATAATTATTTGATTCTT
>JBFMGH010000458.1:0-2070 GCA_040752795.1 Cyanobacteriota bacterium | reverse complement strand
AGATTACTTCTTAACATTTAGTCAGATTTACACCTAACAGGTTAAATTTTTTAAAAAGAAATGCTACAATTGAAGTAGATTACTAAAATTTTTCTTTCTCTCTTATGATTGATGGCCTGATAGACCAATTAAAAGATAGAACCCTGTCTATAGACGACAGGTATGGTGCTATTTTGGCACTATACAGAATATTCGGATATCAAAGCTTTGATGTCCTTAAGTCTGTACTGGATGACTCAAATGAATCACCAGAAATTCGTTCTGCCGTTGCACTTGTTTTAGGAAAACTTGGTGCTGAATCCCTCTCTGAGCTCAAAAAGCATCTTAATGACAAAAACCCCATAATAAGAAATTATGTTGTTCAAGCTATAGGTATGATTGGAGAAGTCGGTATTCCTGTCTTATTTAAAGCTCTAAAAGATGAAGACAATGACGTTTTTTATTCCGCAGCAGATGCCATAGGCTCTATCGGAAATCCTGCCGTCCCATATCTTACTGAACTTCTTGACAATGGGAAGGAAGATGCAAAATGCGTTGCCGCTTGGAAATTAGGAGAAATAAAAGATCTAAGAGCTGTATCTGCACTAATTAGTGCAATTAGATGTCAGGATAATAACGACGATATAAAGTCTTTAAGCGTATGGGCACTTGGTGAAATCTCAAGAAAAAGCAAAAATAATAAATCAATAATTTCTGCTCTTTATAGGGCCAGTAGATCCAAAAACCCTGAAGTTAAACACAGAGCATATATAGCATTAAGAAAAGCAAGAGACTATGTAAATTAGTTATACCCCTAATTTAATTGTTTTTAATTAACAAATATTTCTGTTTTTCAGAAATATGTTTAATTTTATTCAAAATTGGGCATAATAAAAATATCTCTGGCATTATATATAATCACCTCACAATAGCACCTTTTATAAATGCATGAATTGTAATGTCTCATACTAAGATGCTAAAGGACAGGATTAAAATGTATAGATCATTCCAGCAAAAAATTAACATTAAATTAGATGATATTGTTTCCTACACAAGAGTTCCTTATTCCGTTTTTAATGACAAAGGCTACCTTTTATGCAGAGAAGGAGAGCCTATAACCACAAGGCTTATTGGAGAACTTTCTTCTTGCAGGCTCTACCGGTTTGCTTTTGCTGACGAAATAAACAAAGCAAGCAATGTTGTTTCTAAAATATCAAGAGAAACCTCAAACAGATTGCTCAGAATAACAAAACAATTTCTAGATGCCACAATTAATAGCAATAAACCTCCTATAGAAGCTGTTTATCTGGCTAAAGACCTTATTTATAAAGAAACTATGGATAAAATGTTAAATATAGAACACCTAGGCGAAATGCGTATTAATTATAATGAATATTATTTAAGCCATGCAATCAATGTAGCATTATTAAGCACTGCTATTGCTTTAAAAATGGGCTATAAGGCCGATGCTCTTAATGATTTAACCCTTGGTGCCCTTCTTCATGATATTGGAATGACCCGTATTCAGAAAGATGTTGTAGATAAACCAGCCAAATTGTCTCCTAAAGAATTTAATAAAATTAAACGTCACCCTGAAATAGGCTATGAAATTATTAAAAATGAATATTTCATGAATGATAAAATTGCATTAATTGCATTGCAACACCATGAAAGGTTCAATGGTACAGGATACCCCAATGGTTTGAGCGGAAATGAAACCAACTTTTTTGCCCAAATAGTTTCACTAGCCGATGTGTATGATGCCGCTTCGTCAAATAAACCATACGCTTCTGCTAAAGCACCAACAATTATCGGAAAAGAACTTGTTAAAATATCTAAAAGCTTTAATCAAGATATTTTAAGCACTTTGCTTTATCTTATAGGATATAAAGAATAGAATAGTTAACATATAAAGATTTTTTAGACCGTTCATACTTCTCAATAAATGCTATCAGGAATTATTGTTGCTGGTCTAATTCTGTTCAACGTTCACCCTGTGAACAAATTAAAACCTATACTTATCCTTGAAAGTAATCTATAGATTCCAGATTATAGAGGCAGGGTGTTTTTGCCTGCTACGCAGGCAAAAAC
>JBFMGH010000457.1:10299-12114 GCA_040752795.1 Cyanobacteriota bacterium | reverse complement strand
GATGTTCTTGCATAACTATAATGATTTAGGTTGATATTTCTTAATGGTAATTTTGAATAAACAGAAAGTCCGAAGTTATCAGTTCTGGGGTGTTCAAAATAATAAGGGTATGTTTTTTTTAATAAGCTTAACTGATCTGTCCAGATATTATCAACTTCTTGAATTGCAACAATATCAGGTGATTCCCTGTTTATTAAATCTAAAACAAGTCTATATTTATTATTAGATGTCAATATATTAGCCAGCATTATAGAAATATTATCATTATCCATAGTAGCCTTCTTTGTTGATTTTATTATATAAGGGTAAACATCAATAATATTAAGTAAAACAGTTATTATAACTGTTGTTACTATCCATAAATTTTTTTTATTTATAACACTTAGAAAAATTGATACCGGAAATAAAATCAGACAGGCATATAGATATTGAATTCTAAAGGTTGATAAAAGGTCAAAATAATAATTATATTTACCCAGATAGCCAAGTAAACTAAAAATACAAACTGAAAAAACAGTTAGATTTAAAAAAGTAAAAAGTAAACTTTTAAAGGTTATCCGCATTATTTTTAATGAAGCTCTAATCATTACCTTTAAAGCATATTTTACTTTAAATAATAACTTATTATGAGATTTTGGTTAAAATAAGTTTTTATGCAAATTTGCAGTTCTATACTATTCCTTGAAAGTAATGATAGATTCCAGAGAATTTACTACAGGGTGTTTTTCGTTGCTACGCAATGAAAAACACCCTGTAGTAAATTTAGTCCATATATAGTTTTCTTTCGTGGATGATATAACAAGTAGTTAAAGAGGAATAAATATTGAAAATATTGATTTTATATCCAGTAATATTTAGTAAATCAGGTTAACATGAAAGGCAGTTTTGCTCAACAGGTTGTTGCATATCTGCTTTTGATATAATTATCTCAAAATAAAATGGAGAATATAAATGAGAAAAATTAATTGGTTCATAATTCTTTTATTGCTGCTGTTAACAATTAACTTTAACCCTACCACTTGGTCAGAAGAAATGCCAGAAGATTTTTGTTATTTGGAAAAAGCTATACCAGGAATAATTATTGATTTGCGTTATAAATCTTCAAACAATTTTTTAGGTCGACCGGTAAAGGGTTATGAAAATGCTAGATGTGTTTTAAGTAAAAAAGCAGCTAAAGCCCTTGAATCTGTTCAGGAAGATCTACAGCAAATGGGCCTGGGTATAAAAATTTTTGATGCATACCGTCCGCAAAGATCTGTTGATGATTTTGTTGAATGGGCAAAAGATATTAATGATACAAAGACGAAAAAAAACTATTACCCGGATGTTTTGAAGAATAATTTATTTAAAGATGGTTATATAGCAGCACGTTCAAGTCATAGCAGAGGATCTACAGTTGATCTCACTATTGTTGGTTTTGATAAAAATGGCAAAGCTATTGATTTAGATATGGGTTCAATGTTTGACTTTTTTGGCCAAAAATCTCACCCTGACTATCAGGCAATACCTTATCAAGCAAAGGCTAATCGCCTGTTGCTTCGAACTTTGATGATTAAAAACGGTTTTACCCCGCTTGCAGAAGAATGGTGGCATTTTACTTACAAAGAGGAGCCTTACCCTGATACTTATTTTGATTTTACAACTAAATAAAAATCACTAGTTAGCAAATAAATATAATATCCTGATTAATTCATGAATTTGTTTCATTTAGGTAAAACCTTCTTCTAATGACATATTTTAAAAATACTGGATTTACATACTGTAAATTCAGATGATAGCTCTCAAAAGAAGAGAGGGGGTGTGTTTTTTGTTGGG
>JBFMGH010000457.1:0-10289 GCA_040752795.1 Cyanobacteriota bacterium | reverse complement strand
CCCAAAAAAACGACTTGTGGGGGTTTTTTTTTGCTTGAAACGAAACAAAAAACACACCCTGCAACCTCCTCACTGATTCCTGATTTGTGAATAATTCGGGATATATATTTGCAATTTACTTTCTTGTTGAGTTCTAGAAGTTGTTTTATTAACTATTCTATTAAACCTGGTTAAATAGTTCTTCAATTTTAATTTTTTATTCGTTAAAAGAGGTTATTATCAATAATAGTATATTAATTTATTTACTTCAATTTACCCATTTCAGTTAACCTTTTATTAACTTGCTTTTTGTATTCCGGATCCACCATTTTGCATTTTATATAATATTCTGAGGCTTTTTCAAAATCATTTTTCTGTGTTTGATAATATTTACCTTTGTTATAAAGGGCCCATGGATTCATCGGTTCAAGTTTATAAATTTTATCGACATAAATAAAAAATTTTGGATCAGTAATAACATCTTCCCATTCTTGGTTTTCATTCAGGCGATATTCGATATATCTACTAGCAACACTTATTAACGCTGGAATATAATCAGGATCAAGCTCTAAAAAGGTATCTATATATTCATTTGCTTTTTGTTTATTACGATTTTCGTTAGCATTACTTGAATATACATCACTGGCTAACTCATATGCTTCATAATTTTTACTATCTTTTTCTATACATAGATCAAGGTATTTAATTGCTAGTTCATGGCAATAATTTTCTTCATAATATTTAGCCAGTTTATAATATTCTTTAACGCTCTGAGGCTTCTTTTTAAAAGGAAATTCTTTAGCGGGTGAAGTAATATCTTTGCTTAAAAGAGGTGTATAACTATAAAAAGGTGTTTCGCAGTATTCTTTTAAATCAGTACAATCAGCGTTTTTGACACCTGCATTTAATATTTTAAATTTATCAAATAGTGTTATTGTACCTATTTTATTAATGTTTTTGGCAAAAATTAAATTGGCATAAGCTTTACCATAACGCTTAATACACCCTGGGTCTTGCTGAGTAGCTTTTAGAATATAATCATAACCTTTTTTATTATCTTTAAGATCACAGAGATAAATTATGCCAAGATTATTATTAGCTTCAATAATTTCAGGATCAAGCTTGAGCGCTTCATTATACAGAGCTAGTGCTTCTTGAGACCTGCCCAATCTCTGCAAAATGTACCCTTTATTAAATTTTGCCCTTGCATAATCTGGTTTTAGCTCTAATACTTTGTTATAGTTTTCAAGAGCTTTAGAGAAATAATTGTGTTGTTTCTTGAGATCAGCTTTAGTGCTATTAGCTTTTAAGTAGAATAAATAGCCTACATCATTATATGATTTATAATCATTCGGAGCTTTCCTAATTATATACTGATAAACTTCATATGCTGCTTCTATTTTTTTCTTTTTAGTACATTTTTCAGCTAACTCCCTGCAAAGGTCTAAATTATCAGGATCCTGACGGATTTTTTTATAGTAGTTTTCATAAGGTGGATAATAATATTTGCCTATTTGGGGCTGCCAACAACTAGATAACAAGAGGCATAAAAGTATTATTATAAAGAGATTCTTATTCATTAATGACCTCATTGATAATAGTTATATCCTGAAAATTATTAATAGAAACTTATACTATTAAGACACAAAAAACCGCCCGATACTACTCTGGCGGTTTATGTATGGAGGTGAGGAGATTCGAACTCCTGACCTCCTGCGTGCAAGGCAGGCGCTCTACCAACTAAGCTACACCCCCATGTAAGTATTCAGTTTTTTTAGAATGGGCCATCCTGGACTTGAACCAGGGACCTCACGCTTATCAGGCGTGCGCTCTAACCACCTGAGCTAATAGCCCTTAGTTAGCGTATATAAGTAATATCACATATTTTTTTTCAGTTCAAGTACTTTTCAGATTTAATATTCTTTAATACTCCTGCATAGTTATATTTATAAGCTTTAATGCCCCTGTTGACAGGTTTTTTAATATTTTTCAAACTTTGTAATATATCTAACACATTCTTTGCAATTTATTGATAACTTAGAATATGAGCCTTAAAGCAAAATAGCTAAATATTTATTGAATTTACTTTACAGACCATTTTAAGATTCTCAAGTGCCTTTTCTGCTCTCTTTGAATGTAACGGATGGCCTAACTGATTGAATATATCTAGTGCATTGCTTAAAAATTCATAAGCTTTTTGAGCATTTTCTTTTTTGTTTTCGTCAGAGATTGATAACAATTCCTGATACATTTGACCTATTGTTATAGCAACTTTTGCAACTTGACAATGATTGTGTGTTTCTGTAGATATCTTCCAGGCTTCCTCTAAATGAGCTCCAGATTTTTCAACTTCACCCTGCTTAATATATATTTCACCTAATAACCTGTTGAGTGTTATTATTGCTCCCATATTAAATACGTCTGGCATTTTTGCTACATCTAGTGCCCTTGTTGCAATACTTTCAGCCTTAGAATAATTTTTGTTTTGTAACTCTGAAGCTGCAAGAAAATACCACGCCATTAATGCATAGTTGCTTATCTTATATTGAGAGGTAAAATTAATTGCATCATTAAATAACTTAAGAGATTCAGCCTGTTTTCCTTCAATTTGTGCTATTAAACCTTTACATATTTTTACCAGTGCTATATTTGGATAGTGATTAAGCTTTTTAGCCTGTATTCTTAAGCCATCAATAAGCTGAGATAAAGCTTCCCAATTAGCAACTTCTAAGTTAAGATAACATGCAGCCTCTCCCCATAAAAGTGAAAAATGATTAATGCCTGGTATCTGGGTTAAAAAATCACGTGTTTGAGATAGAATTTTTTCAGAAGGCTCTATTTCTCCTCTTATAGCATGCCACTTGGCCTGTAATATGTATGCCTTGAAGGCTAAATCCTGAAGGCCTCTTTTATCAATTTCTGGCATAATTTCATTAAAGACCTCAACAGCATCCTGATGCCCTGATATAATCTGAGCATGAGCAAATATCAATTTGGCATTACAATAAACTCTGTAGAGTTGATCAACTGTCATGCCTTCAGGTACGCGTTCTTGATCTATTGCTGATTTTAAAACTGGAAATATATCATTATTGCAGGTGCTAAGTATCCAGCCTATTTTTCCCATACTTTCCATAGGAGACAACATTGATGTTAAAAGTATTACTCTTTCAACAGGCATAGTTTCAGCATTAATTATGTCAATTGATTTTTGTATTTGTTTAATAGCTTCATCCCAGTGACCCAGCTGTTCATAACTCAAAGCAAGATACCCGCAAAGTTCAACTATTTTGGCTGTTTTATCTTCTTTTTCTCTTTCTGGTAAAACCTTGCTTAAAGCTTTAATTGCCAGATCCGGATTTGTTATATGAACTATTTTAGCTATGCCTTCAAGGGCATCAATCTCTAATTCATGCTTGTTATGAAGGTCACTTGTTTTTAATACTTCTATATACCTTGTCATTGTCTCACTGTATCCAGTATTGACCCCCAGTGCTAATACCTGGTTGGCAACAAGATTCCAATAGTTAAGACATTTTCTTTTCTTGCCTGCATTTTCAGCATGATAAGCTAAATAAGCTAGATCCATTCTGCCTGCAGCTTGTTGAACTTTTTCAAGATAACTTAAAACTTGCATATGATTTTGGGCTTTAATTTCGTTGGGCATTCCAGCGTAATACATTAATTCCCAAATAATATTATGCTTAAATGTCATTAATGTTTGATCTTCATAGATAAAATATCCTAAAGATATAAGAAATTGAACTGTTTCTTCAAATTGTTTCCCTAATACAGCAAGATCTTGTATTATTGTAGGAGAAAATTTAGGACCAAGTGTTGCAGCTATTTGTAATAACATAAATGCATTAGGGTTAACCTGGCTCAACCTATGTAACCGCAATCGCAATATTTCCTGAATATTTGGAGGAAGATCCCATTGTTCTGCTTCCTTGTTATAAACAGGCCCCTGCTCTGTGTTTATAATAACACCCAGTTCGTACATTAAGAATAATGCGTTCTCGATTATAAAAGGGGCACCTTTCGAAACTTCATAAATCTGATTAAGAAGTTTTTCAGGTAGTTCTAGTTTTGCCTGAACAATTTCCTGTATTGTTTGCATCAGGTCTTCTTTTTTTACTTCTATTATTGAAAACTGATTATATTTAACAAGTCTTATAAGATGAGGTTTCGCTTCAACAAAGTTAAGATTAGGGTGGTATGTAGCAATAATTACTGCTCTTGAGTCTGTAATGCGAGTTTCTATAAGAGCTTCGAATATTTCAAAAGATGTATTATCTATGGCATCAAGATCCTCAATGACTAAAATAGCGGTTGCTTTTTCAGTAATTGCTTTTAAAATAGTGAAAATAGCATTAATAATATGATTTTTACTCAGACCTGATACTTCTTCACCTAAAATTAAGTTGTTTAAAACAAAGCAAAGCTGATCATTAGGCCCAATAATAGCTTCAACACCATTTTTTATAGATGTTTTTGCTTCTTCTCTATTATATACAATTTGAGAAATACCAAAGAAGTTTCTTAGAAGATTTCTAATAGCCGATAATGGCATAAGTTGTTCTTGATAATTACATCTTGATATCATCCATATGAATGCCTGTGGGCTTAAAGAAGTCTTTAGTGCCCTTATTATAGTACTTTTGCCCATTCCATCTTCAGATACAATTGATATAAATTGACCTTTTTTAGTTGAATCAGCAAGGTTACAGATGTTTATTAAGCTACTTAACAAATTATCTTTAGAAGCATATTTAGTTTCTATTTCAGGAATAGGTTCAGCATCATCTACCTGAGGAGGTGCAGCTCTGTAATCATCATCTTTATGATATTTTTTATCAATAGAATGATCTGATAAGTCTTTTTTGCTATATTTAATATCTGGATCACCTTTTAATAAATCAATATCAGAATGAATAGGGCTTTCAGGTATCCGGTATTTATAAAAAGTTACCATCTGGTTTCCTATTGGAAGTGGACCAATGGTATCATATTGGCAAATGCCTTCAGTGTCTTTTTTTATTTCTTCACTAACAACAATGCTCCAGGCTGATGCTATAGATCGTTCAAGTTGAGAAACTCCATCAGCATCATTAAAAGCAATACCAATTTTAATTTTTACTTCAGCATGAATTGTTGTTTCGAATTGTTGATTTAAAATATGAGCATCATTAAATACTTCTGAAGCAATCTGTAGAGCAGAAATAGATGAATGTTGTTTATTATCAGCATGCGCAAAAGGTATTACACCTATATTTTCTGAAACTTCAACAAGATCTTCATTATTACTTCTGGCTGAGTTTCTAACAACTGTCCATATTTTTTCTCTAACTTTTTTTAATACGGTTGTTTCAAGCTGTTCCGTCAGGCTAGAAAAATTGACAATTTCAATAGACATTACTGCAAATCGTGTAAGTTCATCATAGGTTGGAGTATCTTCAAAGTCAGGTTCTTCAAGTGATCTAGCCACAGATTCTAAAGAAAAGTCAGAAACTGTTTCTTCCTCTTCTTCTACAATTAAATCCTCTTCAATAATTGTTTTTAAGGGTTCTGGTTCGTGCTCGATATCACTATTATGATCTGGAAGTGATTCTTGAACTTCATTAGCTTTATCAAAATCAGATTCAGCTTCTTCACGTGTAACATCTTCTTCAATAGGTTCAAAACCTTCAGGCACTTTTTCATGAGTTAATGAAGGTATTAAGGTTTCGATCGGTTTTGTTTGATCTGGTCTTGTCGGAGTTATTGTAGGTTCAGTTTTTATATCAGTGTCTTTGGTTTTTATTTGTTGCTCAATCTGTTGATTGGATGCAATAATTGGAGAGGTTACTTGATTAGATTCATCGATTATAGGTTTTGCAGCAGTTTGTTGTGCATGCATTTGTTGTGTATCATTGGTTTGGTTGATTTGTTTTTGTTGTATTTGTTGCTGTGGTTGCAGAGGTTGTTGTAGTTGTGGCTGTTGAGCCTGCTGTTTGGGCTGTTGTATTTGCTGCTGTGGTTGCAGAGGTTGTTGTACTTGTGGCTGTTGAGCTTGCTGTTTGGGCTGTTGTATTTGCTGCTGTGGCTGTTGTGGTTGCTGTTGAGGTTGTCGCACCTGTTGTGTTCTTAATTGCCTGCCAATTTCGCTTGCAGTAGGTGTTTTTTTAATATGTTCTTGAGAGGCAGGTTTAAAAGATTCTTTTTGTCTTAAAGGTGGTTGAAGTTTTTCAGAAGGCAATTGTTGTTTTTGCACTGGTGAGTGTGCCGGACGTTGAGGCAATGTATGGCCTCTTGGAGCAGGACTTGTAGGCTGTTTAGGCTGATACAGTTGTCTTGTTTGAGGTTTTGAAGGCTGATCAGGCAATAGTCTAGTAGCGCAATTCCCGCAAAAACGCTGGCCTATAGGGTTATTCATTCCACATTTAGGGCAAAAATTGATTAATTTAAACCCACAGTTACCACAATATTTTTGCACAGGAGAATTATGAGCTTTGCATCTGGGGCAAACATTAATTAATTTAAGGCCACAGTTGCTGCAAAAGACTTGTTTCTGAAAATTTACAGCCCTGCATCTAGGACATACTCTTTTTAAAGTGGCGTTACACTTAAAGCAATTGTTAGCATTATCAGGATTCTCTGTTCCACAGCGCAAACAACGCACTTTTTTCTCCTTTTAAATCACCAATTAATTTTGATTCAAACATTTTATATTAAATTAAAAAGATTGTACAATTTATTGTGTATTATTAAGGTAATGAGTTAACTTAATAACCTTAAACAGTTTAAATATGCGTTTATTACCATATTGTATTATCTTGAGTTTATTCACCTAATATTTTATGTAGTTTGTTTGAAATACTTTTCTTTGTTTTAGGGGTAATGCCAATTGTATGAACATCTTTAATCTCTTCTTTAAAGGTATTATAATCTAATGACTTCAGGTATTCGCATAGAGCCTCAGTCAAATACTCTTTATTATCTTCAAACATGTCTATGATAATGGGAATAACTTTTTTAGCTACATCATTATCGACGTATTCAAGAAGATTTAAAGTGTTTAATACAACTATAAAAGTTGAATCTCTTAATAAATCTACCAGTATAGAAACTTTAAATTTAAACTCTAGAGGCAAAAGAATGATTAAATACATTGCAATAATTTTTTTATTAGGGTTTTCATTTCTTGAGTAAAGCTGAATATCCTCTCTAACAAAAGATGGTATATGAGGTTTCTTGGTATCAGGGTTTTCAAAATCTAATAAATAAGGTTCATATTTTTTAAAATCAGCTTCAGGAAGAGATTCTATAAGCATATCAAGAACTGGTTTTTTGTTTATTTTTTTACCAGATAAAAGATTATAATTACCCAGAGATTTTAAAATTTTTATGGCTTCACTTTTAATTTGGTTATCTTTGCTATTCGAAAGTTTTTTTAGAGTTGGTAGGTATTTTATTTTGTTTTCTAATTCATAAATTTTTTTTAATGCTTCAAGTTTAACTTCGTTTTTAGGGCTATTTAAGTCAAGCATTATAAGTGTATATTTATCATCATACTGCATAATATTTCTCCCCGTGTTTTGTAAGAATTTATTTTTTTAATAGTCTATGGTATGCACTAACTATTTCTTTCATCTTTTGTTCATTTCCAGAGGGTTTGTCTGGGTGATAAACCTGAGCCAGTTTTCTATATTGTTTTTTAATAGTATTTAAATCGGCTTCTATAGTAAGACCCAGTGTTGCAAGGTCTTTTGTAGTGCTATATAAAATAAGGTCATTATGTTTTTGTTGCCTTTTATTACCTGTTTCCCAGTTAATATTTTTTACAATATCATCATCCCAGTTGTGGTTACAGGCATTTTTGTCATAAGCTGTATCAGAAAGGTTTCTGTCCCGGTTAATTTTATAAGATAAAACATCTTTTTTAAACTTTAAAAAAATATTTTCGCGTTCATAAATGGTTAAGCTAACCAGTTTATCTATTTTTTTGAATGAATTAAATCTAAAATAATATCTCCAGTTTCTATCATGACCAACAAGGTTTAGTTCATAATCTCTAAGGTTTTCGAGTTCTTGTTTTAAATAACCGGGGACAGTTTTCTTATAGTAATCAACAATACGCTGTTTATATTCTTTTTGCCAGTTAGTTCTTTGTGTTAGCTGTTCTTCTTTTTTATTAAGGTAGACTTTAATATCTTTAAGCAATATTTTACGATCTTCTGCATTAAATTTATCTAAAATTCGAAAATCAATATCTTCATATGGTATCCAATCCAAGCATTTATAGAGATCAATAATCTTATGGGTTCTGTTTCTATGATTATTTCCTGTGCAGAACTTCTTTAATATTTTCTTTGATTTTTGAGAAATAACCTTAAAGGCAGGAACATCTTTAGCAGACTTAATATTAAGGGTGCTTAAAAAGGCTTCTAAAGCCTTGGTAGACTCAGGATCAATATCACTTTCCTGAAGATCTGTCTCTAAATCAAGTTCATCTACATCAAATTCTATCATCCAGAACCTTTAGTCAAAACCGAGCAACACATAGTATTCTTTGATTAAAATAAGGAACATAGACAGATTGGTTTCTGTTTTTAATTACTGGTCAAGTGTATAAACTGAATTTTAATAATAAAATCATTGTATATGTTTTTATGGTATCCTACAATTTGATTTTATTCAACTCGTTTTCTACAGCCTTATTCTACTTATATTAAGAGAAGAAAATTATTTTTAAGCTTGATGTTTTTTCTGTTTATTAATTACAATTAAAAAAATCTTTAAAACGGTCATATAACTTATAATACTGGATAAAAAGAAATGAGTAATCTTGTTTACAATTTAGAAGATAAGCCTAAAACATTAAAAGAAACCCTTGCAATATCTATACAGCACGTATTAAGTATGTTTAGTGGTACAGTGGCAGTTCCTTTGCTTTTAGCTCCTGTAATGGGAATGAATGTTGAGGAAACTGGTTTATTAGTAAGTCTGGTATTATTAACATCAGGTATTGCAACTTTTGTTCAGGTTTTTTGGGGTAGTAGATTACCTATAATCCAGGGGGCCTCTTTTGTATTTTTAGGAACATTCTTATCAATAATATATTTTGTTAAAACAACAGGAACTGATCATTCTCCACAGTTAATGATGCAATATATTATGGGAGCAGTAATTCTTGGCGGTATTGTTGAAATGGTCATTGGATATAGTGGTCTGGTTGGTAAATTAAAGAAATACCTGACTCCTATAGTTATTGGTCCGGTGATATTTTTAATAGGCATTTCAATATTTGAATTTGGAGCTCCTAAGGCTGGTTTATACTGGCCAATATCTTTATTAGTTATATCTTTAATAATATTTTTCTCTCAAATATTAGGTCAAAAGAAGTTTGTTTATAGAATTTATTCAATTCTTTTAGGCATAGGTTCAGGCTATTTAATTTGCTTATTGTTAACATATTTAAATATATTTGAATCAGGACATCCCTGTTATATTAGCTTTGAACAAGTTGAAACTGCTCCCTGGGTTCAAAATCCTGTATCATTATTATTTCCATGGGGATTACCTAAATTTAGTTTAGTTTTTTTAATATCAATATTAGTTGGATATGCAATATCAATAGTAGAATCAATAGGCGATTATCATTCATGCAGTTATATGTGTGAGCAAGGTGATCCTGAACCACAGATAATTTCTAATGGTATAGGTGCAGAAGGCCTTGGATGTGTAATAACAGGTATATTCGGAGCTTTTTCTAATACATCTTATACACAAAACGTTGCATTAATTGGCTTAACAAAAGTAGCAAGTAGATATATTGCAGTAGTATCAGGTCTGATTCTGGTTTTATTAGGGTTGTTTTCAAAAATAGGAATTTTAATAGCTTCAATACCTGAGCCTATTATTGGTGCTACTTATTGCGTTCTATTTGCAATGATAGCCGGTCTTGGTATATCTCAAATAAAGAAGGTGGACCTGAATAAAGATAGGAATGTATTCATTATAGGGTTTTCAATATTTATGGGATTAAGTTTGACTGCATATTTTAAAGGTGTTCATACAGAAACATCTCTTGCTAATCCTGAAGAATTTTTAGGCTGGAACTATTTACCCAGCCCTTTAATCTGGGAATATAATCAACAAATAGCAGATATTGTTAATTCTATTGGAAAAAACTCTATGGCAGTTGCTGCAATTATTTCATTGCTGCTTGATAATATTATTCCGGGTAAAGATTTACCTGCAGACTAATAGATTTTAAAACAGATATACCAATCCACGGAAGTAAACGATATATGGCTTTAAATTATTAT
>JBFMGH010000456.1:0-5357 GCA_040752795.1 Cyanobacteriota bacterium | reverse complement strand
ATGATGATTACCAAGTACAATTATTTTGTCATTCCAGTTTGACATTTCAGACTGGTTAATATCGCTTTGAAGTCTTATAAACCTTAATTTTGTTTTCTTGCCAGTTAAATAATATATTGCATAGCTACAATAATTGCCATTATTCATAATATTATAACCGTAGTATAAAATGTCATTATCATTTAAACTATCAATATCAATATCAGGATTTTGTTTCAGGTAATCTATACCTATTGATTTTGCTACAGCTGCTTCAATTATGCCAGCCCAGGCTGCACCAGTTTTAGCAATAACTTTTGGTTTTATTGCTTCAGGTTTCAGAGAAATTATATCTTGTCCACCTTTTAAATATACTTTGTACTGGTTGTTTTCATGGTCAACTTCAATTATTGAGGGGATGAAATTGACCATTTTATTTGCTATTGATCCTAATGTAGCTATTAACCAGCAATTTGATATATCCCCCTGTTTTAAATGTGTGGCTCTTAGAAGTGGTATTTCCTTTGATTTCTTTGTAGGGTTGTAATTATTTAAGAGCTTATAGCATAAATCCTGAAATTTTTCTGATAAAATATATTTCATCCAGGGGCTTTTATATCTGTATACATAAGGATTAACAACCTGTCCATGTTTGAAATTGTCTTCATAATAAGCTATTTGTTCATAATCATTAACAAAAGGATTTAAAACACCTTCTTGTATTACTTTTTCTTCGGTGTTATCGCTTTTATTTTCATCTTTCTTAGGCTTGTTACTATTGAAAATAATATTAATTTTAGCCAGGTCTGCTAATTTTTCAAGTTCATTAATAATAATATTTGTTTTGTTTTCAGCTTCATTTATTTTATCTGCTGAAAAATTGTTAATTAATGAACTATTATTTATCTGAGTGTTATCTTTGACTGATGTGTCACTTGAAATATTGGCCGTGGTAATTGAATTAGGTAAAATAAACGGATTTAAATTGATATTCAATGCGCAGTCCTCCCCATAGCTGAAAATTTTTTCAGCCAAGTTAGTTACTTGCAAGTTGCCACAAGAAAATAATCTTTTTTTAAAGATAATGAACGGTAGAATTAATTTTTAATAGTAACTATTGCCACATACCAATCCACAGAGATAATTACTCCTAGTATAGTAGATGTACCAGAGAGAAAAAGAGAGACTTTTTTACTATTATAAATATATTTTCTAAAAAATCACAAAATTTTTGTTTTTCTTTATTATTTGGCAAATATTCTTAACAATTTAAACTTAAAAAACATTTTAATTAAGGCTTTAAAAATATTTTAATTTGCTCTTGGATGTGTTTTATTATAGACTTGTTGAAGTCTTTCGCTGTTAATATGGGTATAAATTTGTGTATTGCTGATAGAACTATGCCCTAATAATTCCTGTACTACTCTTAAATCAGCTCCATTATTTAATAAATGGGTTGCAAAGCTATGTCTGAATGTATGAGGAGAGATATTTTTTGTTATATTTGCTTTTTGAGCATATTCTTTTACTATTCTATCTATGCTTTTTGTGCTTAACCTGAAACCATTATTGTTAATGAATAACGGGCTAGAGGATTTATTTTTCAACGTTTCGTTTTTACAAAGATTGTCATAGGCTAAATCAATATATTTAGTTAGAAATCTTTTAGCTTTATTACTTATTAAAACTATTCTTTCTTTAGAGCCTTTGCCTAGAACTGTTATTTCATTTTCTTCAAGGTTGATATTAGAGAAATTTAATGAACATAGTTCACTAACCCTGAGACCAGTTGCAAATAAAACTTCAAGAATGGCTCGGTCTCTTAAACCTTTTGGTAATGAAATATCTGGTGTATTTAATATTGAATTAATTTCATTTTTATCTAAAAAAGCAGGAAGTTGTCGTTCTTTTTTAGGAGCCCTTATATCTTTTGATGGGTTTAAAACAATTAATTTTTCTCTATTTAAAAATTTAAAAAAAGTTTTTAGTGTGGCTATTTTTCTTGAAGCAGAATTTTTTTTATAATTTTCTGATAAATAGTCTAAAAATAACTTTATATCTTCATTAAATATAAATTCTGCCGGGTTTTCGGTTTGTTTCCATTGTAAAAACTGATTAATATCATTTTTATAAGCTGTAATTGTGTAATTTGAAAGGTTTTTTTCTACTTCAAGAAATAGAAGAAAATCATTAATATGATTAATATAAGATCTTAAACTGCAATTTTTTTCAGATTTATTATTCATATAAATGATTATAATTTAGAAATTTATTTGTGTTAAAATTATTAAGCCCACATAAAACCAATAAAATAAATGTTCTAAATTTATAACATATTTATTTTTGATCCGTAATACCTTTAATTTATCAGAATATGTTAAAAAGTTACGCAGTACAGTATTGTAAAAGACAGATGTTAGAAGTATTTATTAGTAAATGTAAATATAAAAAAAGTATTAGTAAGCAATCAGGGCTTTTATTAGATAAAAGAAAGAGGTTTTGAGATGAGAAAACTGATTTATGTTTTAATTTTGGCTTCTTTATTAAACATAACTTTTGACAATATTCCACAATTAAAATCTAACAGTGGACAGGCTATAGCAAAAAGATATTATGCTGCAGTCTATAGATACAGCACAAAAGGTGAACAATTAATAGAACAGGGTAAACTTGATCAGGCTGAGAATTATTATAAAGGCTTGTTAAGAAGAAACAGAAGAGATCAAAATGCTAAGGTTGGTTTAGGTAGTGTATATTCAGCTAAATTTCAACTTGGTGCAGCCAAAAAAGAGTTTGAAGATGTCTTAAAATGGAATAGTAAACATCCGGGTGCTCACAATGGTATGGGCCTTTATTATTACAGAATGACAACATCAAGTAACCAGGAAATTAGAAACCAGATACCTGAATATTATCAAAAAGCTATTGATGAGTATAAAACTGCATTGAATTTTGCACCAAATTATCCTGAAGCACATAATAATTTAGGCAAAATTTATCAGGAACAGGGCAGACTAGAAGAAGCTCAGCAAGAATATCAAAAAGCAGTTGATCTTGATCCAAGATATGGCACAGCATTAGTGAACTTAGGCACTGTTTATCAGGCCAAGGGTGAGTTAGATACTGCCGCAGATAAGTATAAGCAGGCTATTAAGCTTAATTCAAAAGATTCAACGGCTCATTACCATCTTGGTGATGTGTATCAGGCGCAGGGTAACTTTAATGATGCAATAAAAGAGCTGCAAACATCTTTGTACCAGAATCCTAATAGTGCACCAGTGCATGATAAATTAGGTGAGGTGTATGAAAAACAGGGTAATGAAGCTGCAGCAATAAATGAATATAGAAAAGCAATCAATATAAAACCGGAATATACTGAATCATATCTTAAACTTTCAAGTGTATTTGAAAACAGAGGCGATGATGAATTTGCTATTGCGGAATTAAGAAGTGCTATTAATGTAAATCCTGATTTTACAGAAGGAAAGCTCAGAGTAGCAGATATATCTACTAAAATTGGCAAAGAAGATCAAGCTATAAAACTTTATCAGGATATTTTACAAACGGATCCCAATAATTCTGAAGCTTTAAAAGGTATAGCATCAGCATATTTCTTTAAAGCTAAAAAAGATACAGTGGGTGGTATAATGGCATCTCCAGGAGACTATGTGGAAGCCGAACAGGCACTTAGACGAGCTGTTGCTGCTAATCCAAATGATCTAGAACTTCACCTGGCTTTGCTAAGAATTAGTGACCTCGCTGGAAATAAGGAACTAGCTCAGAACGAATATAACATGATTGCTTCTAGCCCTGCTCAAACACCGGCGCAAAGTGTAATAAGGGGTGAAGCATTATTTGCCCTGAATCGGTATAAAGATGGTGAAGCAGAATTTCAACGTGCACTAACTTATACTAACGATTCAAAAGATATCCTATTGCTTGGAGATATTTTCTCAGTTAACGGTGCATTACCACTTGCTACTGCAGCATATAGTAAGGCTTTATCTCAGGATCCAAATAATGTTAAAGCTAGTAAGGGTATTGATAGAGTGAAAAAACTAGATGATCAATCTAGAACTGATTATAGGGCTGGAATTGCATTTTTTAAAGAAGGTCAAAAAGTTGCAGCGATTGATAATTTAAGAAAAGCGGCAGCTGTTAATAGTGTTCAACCTGAAACAAGATGGATGCTTGCGGAATCATTTAACAAAGAAGGCTTCTATCAAGATGCGCTGGATGAATACAATGCTTATTTGCAATTAGCAACTGAAGCAACTGATCCTAAAACTTATAAAAAAGCTACAAAAAATGTGTCAAAACTTACTGCTAAGCTTAATAAAATGAGATCAAATGGTGAACAGGTTAAAGTATATGATCAGTATATTCAAACATACCGTAAAAAATACTAGTCATTAATTGTAATATTGTTTAAGGGCCTGATTATTCAGGCCCTTAAGCTAGGCAATCAATTATAATAAAATAAAAGTAGATTATTTTGCAGGTGAGTTAAATTGGGACAAAGAATCAAGCAAAATATTTCTAAAGAAAATATAGAAATCATAATTGAAGCAGATAATACGTATTTTATTAGCTTTGCTTTTGGCCTAGTTGTCTGGTTTTTTGTGGGTTTATTTTTGTTATATTTCTCAACAGCAATAAGAATGGATTGCCTTTTTACATTAATAACATTATTATTTTGGATCACAGTATTCACATTAACATTTATAATTACATACTGGCATTTATGTGGTACTGAAATAATTAAAATTGATAATAAAAACCTCTCTTTAACTAAAAAAATTAAAGCAATATCTTTTACAAGATCATTTGATGTTACCAAAATATCAAGTTTAAGAGTAACTACATTCAGAGAAAAATTGTTTATGGGTTCTTTTGAATTTTCTTTAAATGATCTCAGTATTTATCCCGGAACAATTGGATTTGATTTAGAAGATAAAACTTACCATTTTGCGCTTCAAATTGATCACAATAAAGCGGTTGAACTGGCACAGACAATTAAAGACTTTATCGATAATGAATCAAGAAATAATCACTTGCAGAGATAAACTCTCTTCTGTTAAGCTTATTCAGGCTTACGGTTGAAAATAGTAAAATATTTTATTCAACTATCAACAAATTAACATTCAATGTTTTAATATATTTAGTCGTCCAGTTTAAGATTGCTTTAAAAGTTTATTTAACCTGTATTAAACTAATAGCCTAAATAATAAGGCACCAGAATTTTTGTTGATTTGATTTTGCAGCTTTAAATGCAAAATTAAAATAACAGGTGTTGCTATTTAATGGTTATAGTTTTTGTTGAAAAAGTTATATTTAGACTTTGCTAGGGGGTGGTAAAGTTAATCATAACTGAGAGT
>JBFMGH010000455.1:0-5006 GCA_040752795.1 Cyanobacteriota bacterium | reverse complement strand
TTTAAGTTCCAATAGTTTCTATCAAAGGTTTAAAGTATAATATATTGTATGAATCATTAGAATATAATAATAAAAACTCTGATATAATAGTAATAATAAAGATTAATATTAAGGTTAATCCAAAGAAATTAGACTTTTCTAGCTTTTTAAAAAACATAATAATAAATATAAGTTATAAACATTGAATTAATTATAGTTCAAAAAAAAAGCAAAAAAAAACGCTGTTTATCAGCGCTATTAGTTAAACTTAAATTAGGGGAATGTATTCTAGTTTAACCAAAAATCCAAAGTTTCGTTTCACTACGTTTTTTTGTATCGGTGTAGGGCACCGCCCCTTTAGCATTATCTATTATATTTGCTTCTTGAACAAAATCAATAGCTAAAGGTCAAATGTTAACTTGATTTTGTAAAGGTAATGTAACCAACATATCTGATTTCACTTTGTTCCAAACATTCGAATGTTTATTAAGGCAAAAAGAACAAAGCAATTAAGTTGTTCGTATTCAATTGTTTGTTTAGTAAATTACAAAAGTAATTTTAGACTAACTTCATGAGTTTGTTCACTACATTTTGCACTCTAAGAACAAACTAAAATTGATACTGAACAAATACATTAGGTATTCTTATATTTGTAGAGCATTGATTACATCAAGCATTTGTTGCACAGAAATGTCTAAACAAGATGGCTGATCACATACGTAATTTCGTTTATCCCATAAACACGGCCTACAATTTAACGTTGTGTTTCTTACAGCTATAAAGTCTTTGTTCTCGGGTAATAGCTTTTTTTCATCTGTTGGTCCAAAAATTGCTACGATTTTAGTTTTTACTCCAACAGCTACGTGCATAGGGGCTGAATCTACACATAATAATAGGTCTGAAAGCTTTATAATTGCTGCTAACTCTAATAAACTTTTTGTTTTACCATATAAATCAATATAATTAGTTTTATCAAGTTCTTTTTTGGCAAGATAATTTCTGATATTTTCAATTGATTTATCGTCATCGGGCCCACCACAAAGACCTACTTTATATAGACCTGACTCAAGTAACTGAATAATAAGTTCAGCCCACTTTTGATCAGGCCAGCCTTTAATTATATTCTTTTTAATGCTTAATTTACTTACCCCAGGATGAATTAATAACAGTGGCTTATCTAGTGGTTGAAGGAGTATTTTCCCCTTTAAAATAACCTCTTCCGGGAGAATAATCTCTGGTAGTGGGGCATCAGAATCTATACCTAACCCCTTTAATAGATCATGATACATATTAGTTGCATATTGCTGTTTATTTAGAGTTATAGAGTTGCTTAACAATTTTCTACTGAGCCACCCGGAATTATATCCGATGCGTATTTTAACCCTGCTTAAAAATAATAAGACTCCGATAAATTTATTGCTACCACTTGATATAACTGCATCAAACCTGTTATTAGCAATTATTCCTAATAGCCTGATAAAAGATATAATTTTATTAGAATTTTTAATATCATATTTAATAACCTGATCAATTTTATCTGTAAGTTCTTTACACCCGGCACTTCGTGGTTCAACTAGCAGTGTAATAGATGTGTTAGGATAATGAGCTTTAAAAGTTTGCAGTGTAGGAAAAAACAGGATTTCATCTCCTATTCCCCCAAAATTAATAAACAAAACTTTGTTAAGGTTCGTTATCTTGTTCACTGTCTGAAAATATAACCTTTCTAGATACAATACATGCAAGAATAGCAATTAATAACCAGAATATCATGTGAACCTGGGGTCTATACCATATAGTATCAAATATCCCCTGGCCACTCATACCAACTATTGCTGTAAAAATAGTAGCAATTAGAAGTTTTATTTCAATTGATTTTGATGAAGCAAAGGTTTTTAGAGCGTTAGAAAAGAATACGATAAACATCCAGATAAATACAAGAAGCCCTATGATACCCATTTCAACAGCTACTTCAAGGGGAACTGAATAGGCACCGAGGGCGTCAAAACCGGTTGTCATATAAAATCCGTAGATAAGCCGGAATGTCGTATTGCCAATTCCAATACCTATTAACCAGTTATCTTTAAACATTTCAAGGCAGGAAAGATAGACATTCATTCTGAATGAGTTTGAACTATTCCCTCTTAATGTAAAGATTGACAGAATTCTATCCTGAAGTGCTGGCATAAACATCAATCCCATCAATATAACAGCTATTGCACCTGCGCCAGCAAGAAGCCATCCCCACTTAAAATACTTACTGAATTTGTGTTCAGAAAGATCTTTCCAAATTATATGACCTGCAAATAAGTATGTTGAAAGCCCCATAGCAGCTACACCAATGTATGCCCCACGACTGCCTGTAAATACTATGCAGGCTAAAGCAGCAAGGCTTAAACCTGTAAATAAAATACTCCAGTGCCAGCGTTTTTTTAGTGCAAAAATGCTTCCCAGCCCAAATGCACATGGGAATATTGCCAGCAAATAACCTGCCAGTAAGTTTGGGTTAAATGGAATAATGCTGCCATAAACTCTGGACATTTTTCTTCCTGCCTTAATGGCATCGGGATCCTGCCATGTAGCAAGTGCTTCTACTCCTGAAAGTTTTTGATATATTCCATACAGTGCCTCAAACCCACCGGTAAGTGATATAACTATTAAAATAAAGTATAGTTTCCAGGATTTGCCCTTAAAAATATTTGTACCAATTACATAAATTGCAAAATATACAAGTAATTTGGCCAGCCCTTTTAAGCTTGGCATAAAATATGATGAAAAAGCTACACTTATTAGTGCAATTAGAATATAAGCGGCTATAGGAATATCAAATGTTGTGAAGTTATGTTTTTCTCCTGGTATGATAAACCATTTAATAATAGTTAAAAGAAGAAGTGTTGCTGCTAATATCCCTAAAATAGCTGTAGAACTAAAAGTAATAGCAATCAATAATATCAATAAATTTGCCAAAATAAGATAATCTATATTTTTAGCAAACAAGCTAGATTCAGTAAATCTGCTAATTAATGGATGAAATATCTCAATTGGGATGGTTAATAATTTACTAAATAAACTATTTTTTACACTATTATCAACTTTTGAAATATCTGAAAGATCAATTTTATTTATAAATTTGATAAGATATGAAGATTGTAAAATATCCATATTAGAGGTCTTTAACCTTTCTTACATCTGCAACAACAGCAGGGAGGCGATAATTAAACCCCTCAATGTCTACTCTTAGGCCAACTTTAATTTTATTACCACCAATAACATAACCATCGTCAGTTACTTCAGCAATATCTTTAAGAGTAAGCATGCAATCTTCAGTAAATGGAGCACTCGGGTCATCAATTGAAACAGCAGTATTGCTTTCCGGGTGTAAAACTGGTACCTGCCATGGTTGACATGACCAGTTTACAACTTCAAGAGCTGTGTAAGGAACATTTCTTATAGTAAGAAATGATTTCTTTTCGCCTTTAAATAAACTGTCAGGTTTCAACATTTTTTGACCTCTGGAGAAAATATCAATTTCAATTTCGGCTTTATTTTTAACAACTTGAGCAGATGTTTTATGTGCACCGCTTTTAACCATTAAATAACCACCTACAATTGCAATGACAACCAGTATCAATGCAAAATCAATGACATTAATTAATCCGAATAATTTACCTTTACTATCTATCATACATTAACATCCTCTTTATTAAGTGTATATTCTGCGACATAATCTATTTTAAGTTTTTCAAGTGTATATTGAAGTGTTTCAATATTTGTAACTGCTGCACCAAATTCTCTAATAACTATGCTGGCAGCTAAATTTCCTAAAACAGCTGCAAGTTTTGGATCAATGCCAGCTGCTAATGCTAGTACAAGGCTTCCAACAACTGTGTCTCCTGCACCTGTGACATCAAAAACGTCAGTTTTATTAAATGCCGGAATTTTTGTAAGTGTTCCATCTGTTTGGAACAGTATCATACCTTCGCCACCACGAGTCATAAGAAGCATATCAAGTTTAACCTGATTTAAAAGGTTCCACCCGCCTTTTTTAACGCTATTGAAATCTGTCATTTTATATCCAAGGCTTGCCTCGGCTTCTGGCTGGTTAGGAGTAATAACTGTTGAGTTTCTAAATCTTTGTAAATCGAGTTGAGCATCTACAGCTAAAATAAGTTTTTTTTGTTTGGCTAATAATTTTGCATGTTTAATAACTTCAGGTGTTACAACTCCAATACCGTAGCATGACAGTAAAATTGCATCGTGCTCCTCTGCCATAAGATGCATATTCTCTATAAGATGGCTTTCAACATCATCTGATATAGCAGTGTTGTCTTCCCTATCAATTCTTACTATTTGCTGTGTAACTGATTGCGGAGATGCAGCAGAAATTCTTGTTTTAGTACTTGTTGGTCTATTGGGATCTTTTACAATACCCGATGTGTTAATACCTGATTTTTCAAATGCTTCTATTAGTTGAGGGGCATGATAATCGTTACCACATACCCCTAAAACACTGACTTTTTTGGCTCCAAGAGCGGCAATATTGTTTGCAGCATTAGAGGCGGCACCAAGGATAATTTTAGTATTACTATGTTTAAGAATAAGCACTGGAGCTTCTCTTGATATTCTTGCAGCTTCCCCATAAACCATCTCGTCAATAGCAAGATCGCCTATGACCATTACTCTGCCCTGTGCAAGCTTCTCAAAAACCGGAAATAAATCTTGTTTTGTTATTTTATTCACTGGAATCTCCAAATAAATAAAGGTTTAATTAATATTATAATTCTGGAATAGTATAAATAACTGTTATTCAAAATTATAAGACCTGGTTAAGTTTCTGGGCAAGAAAATATAATTTCACAATGCCATAATGCTCTTTTTGCCTGTAGTGTAAGGATTTATAGATTATATTATTTATTAAAATATTTAATAAAACTTTAAATAAAATAATTAATAAAATTTTATTTAAAAAGTGGTTTCCTTTATTAATCCGGTTAATTGTGAATTTGTTATATTTATGAAAACCTGCTTTT
>JBFMGH010000454.1:0-6799 GCA_040752795.1 Cyanobacteriota bacterium | reverse complement strand
ATACGGGAAATACTGGTCATTTAAAAATATAGACATTAAATGCCGCATATGTAATAAACCAATACCCGCAGTAACAGGCAGAATGCTCTGTTACAAATGCTTGTGTGAGGTTGCTGCACAGGCCAGCTCATCTAAAAAAATAGAAAAACTCCGGGAAGAAATGAAGTTGAAAAAACGTCAATTGAAACAATATCAGAAAGACAAGACTCCCATTCCAGGCAAACAACGCCGGTATGGCTTCAAAAACGCACTCAAAGAATATTTTGCCAGTTGTGTGTTCTCCGACGAAGCAGAATTATTACCGGTTATAGAAAGATCTCCTCCACTAAGGCTGAGCAGCTCTTTCGGATTCGCTAGAATATCTGTAATCAACGTATAAAGTGTCTTAGCCATTTTATAATCACACCTTCTGTGGAGGAGGTGTTTTTTTATTTAATTTGTTGAGACCTCTGTATAACTAATGTTTTATAAATATTAAAGATCAGCGGCAAAGAGAGGACGGGCCTAAAAGGCCTGATATTATTTCTCTGCCACCTTAGTTATTTTGAGAATTTATGCTGTTATGCATAAGTCTTTTTTTTAGTAAAGTATTAATTAGCAAGGTTAATATCATAAAAAGGTGCAAATGATGATTTTAAGATTTATATTAATATTATTCAGTTTGCTAATATTCACAAATATAACTTTAGCTGAACCAGCATCTGAAGACGAAGAAATATTTATTATTGAAGATTATGAAATTTATAAAGCTGATACTGTCAGCTATAAATACGGTTTTACGTTAGACCAGGAAAACAGTATTGGTTTTAAATACTCAATTCCATTAATAGGTTTGTTCGGTTATTACAATGATAAGCCTGCAGAAACCTACGTTAATGAGGTATTGCAAAACATTATAAGTAAGTCAAAAACAAGAAGCAATATTAAATATAAGGCTTTCATACTAGATACAACAGCAATAAATTCATATTGCCTGCCAGGCGGTTATATATTTATAACCAAAGGTTTACTAAAAATACTAGATAATGAAGCAGAATTAGCCGGTTTGCTCGCTCATCAAATTGCACATATTGAAAAAGGCAATAGCCTCAAAATTATTGCAGATACCCCGGATTGCAGAGAAGCCATTCAAAACTTAAAGCTGCAACTGCCTGAATCAATTAAGAATAATCTCAATATTGATGGGCTGGAAAAATTGCTTTCACTAACTGACTATCAGGAAATAATTAACTCTAACCTCGAAGAATATAAAAACCAGAAAAAATTAAAATGCAGTGGTATTTTACAACCTTTTACAAGAAAATATTATACCTTTGACGATTATTTAAAGTATAAAGATGAAATAAAAAAACAGTTACCAAATATAAGCGAAGTTGACGATGAAAATGACCTGTAATGCAATAAAATTGTAAAAATTTAAGAATTATCTAATTTTTCAAGAGTAGAGTTATAAAATTGCTCAAAAGTATTATTTATAACAGCTTCTCTGGCTTCCTTCATCAAATTAATGAGATAGTAAACATTATGAATGGAGAGTAAAATGCTAGCGGTCGCTTCTTTTACCCTGTATAGATGTCTTATATAAGCTCTGGAATAATTTGTACAGGTATAACATTTACATGAATCAACCAGAGGTGTAAAATCTTCTTCAAACTCTTTATTTTTTATAATACCTCTACCGTCAGGTTTAAAAAAACACCCATGCCTTGCAATTCTTGTAGGGTTTACACAATCAAACATATCGATTCCATTCTTAACCCCTTCAAGAAGGTCTTCAGGTGTGCCAACACCCATAAGATAGCGAGGTTTATTTTCGGGTAATAGTTTTGTAGTAAATTCCACAATTTCATTTATAAGTTCTCTGGATTCACCCACACTAACGCCACCAATAGCATAACCATAAGCCGGACAGGAAGAAATAACCCTGGCACTTTCGGTTCTCAACTCTTTAAAAGTTGAGCCCTGAACTATAGGGAATAACGCCTGATCATTTCTTTTATGAGCATTAAAAGATCTTGTCAACCAGGCATGTGTTCTATCATTAGCTTTTTTAGCATCTTCAAAAAAACACGGATAAGGAGGGCATTCATCAAAAGCCATAATGATATCAGCGCCTAAAGAATTCTGTACCTCCATAGAAATTTCAGGGTTAATATAATGCATAGATCCATCGAGAGGATCTTTAAATTCAACACCATCATCTGTAATTTTTCTAAGATGCGTCAAACTAAAAACCTGAAACCCTCCTGAATCTGTAAGGATAGGCTTATTCCAGTTCATCCATTTATGAAGGCCACCAGCTTTTTCAACCAGCTTATGGCCGGGCCGTAAAAAAAGGTGATAAGAATTGGAGAGAATAATTTCAGCCCCAACCTGTTTAAGTTGTAGTTCCGTTAACATTTTAACAGCAGAATTAGTCCCTACTGGCATAAAAACAGGCGTATGTATAATACCATGAGGAGTAAAAAAGGTTCCAGCACGGGCCATAGTATTTGCATCAGTTTTATGTAGAATAAATTCGAACATTATTAACAATTAATTATAGTATTCAATTTGATCTTTATCCGCTAATAAAAAATTAGATTGCAAATAGGTTTAAAAAAATGCCAATAATAAAACCCTCTCAACCAGCGGACAAAATGTTTATATGCATATTGAAGTTTTATTCATAAATCCAGCAATCGATATCACGATTCCAGCCAGGAAGCAGCTCATCTTCTTTAAAGAAAAGACCAATTTCACGTTTCGCACTTTCAGCAGAATCTGAACCGTGAATAATATTTCTGCCCATATCTATACCGAAATCACCTCTAATAGTTCCAACATCTGCATTCATAGGGTTGGTAGCACCCATAACTTTTCTCATTGTGGCTATAACATCTTTACCTTCCCAGACCATAGCAACAATCGGTGCACTTGTTATATAGTCAATCAAGCCATTAAAAAATGGTTTGCCTTTATGTTCTCCGTAATGAGTTTCAGCCAGATCTTTAGAAACCTGCATAAACTTCATACCAACAAGTTTAAAACCTTTTTTTTCAATTTTACAAATAACTTCACCAATTAAACCTCTTTGAACAGCGTCAGGTTTAATAGCAAGAAAAGTTCTTTCCATTTTAATTTCTCCTACAGAATGATAGACATTAACAAGCAAATATCTTGTAAAATACTAAAACAGAGACAAATGAATTACAAGAAATGTTTTATATGCTATCACAGGTGTGAGATCAACTAACAATATATTTTAAAAGATATTTATCAGAAATTTTTAAATAATGGCAAGCAAATTTGTTATTGTTATGAATATAAGAAGTATCTTCATATTCTTCTTCATATTCATTGTTGTTATCTTCATATTCTTCTTCATCTTCAATTTGAGGGCCAAAACCATTCTCGACTATATAAAAAACTGTACCAATTAAAATAGGCATAAAAATAATACCAAATATTATAAGGTTAATAAGAGCTACAATTCCGGAAAGAATTTTGCTAATGTTTTCAGAAAGAAAAGAGGAGATACCAAAACCAGTACCAACCACCGTCAAACATATTATTATTTCAAATGTTTTAAGGAATACAGAAGGCATCTCTTCCATTTCTGACATATATGCAAGCTCTTTCAACTGCTCAATTGATATAGATACTAATGCAATAATAGCAATCAAAATAAGTGAAGAAATTAAGAGAAATTTGTATCGTTTAGCACCTTTATCCTTATAATAAAGCATTGAGCTCAAAAAGAGGTTAAAGAACCAGAATGCTATACCAACCTGAACAAGGCTATAAACCCAGAACCCTATAACATTAAGACTAACAAGAAAGTTGTTTAAAGCTAAAAACAAAAATATCATCGAATAAATAATATATATTGCTGGTTCACGAAATAATAAAGCAAACACAGCAACGCAAACAATAGTTATTCCCCATGTAGTACTAAATATAAAAGGAAGTATAAAAGAAAACAGGCCCGAAATTAAAAGTAATATTGCCCAGAATACAATCCGGCTTTCCTGTTGAGAATCCATTCAATAATTCCTTTCTAGAAAATTGTATTTCTATAAATTAACTCTATTTTAGTCTTAATATTTATAAATTTAAATACAATTTTAACCCTGCTTAATTCATGAATTTGTTACATTTACCTAGAACTTGCTTCTAATGACATATTTAAAAAATACTGAGTTTACACACTGTTAATTCGTGATGATTGTTCTCAGAAGAAGAGAGAGTCAACCTCCTCGCTGATTCCTGATTTGAGATCTGGATTAGGAACAACAAAATAGGTTGCACCTTTTAAGATACAACCAGATCAAAGAAGATTATTTACATCTTAATGACATCAATATTTATGAATTTGCAGAGACTAAATGCCAATAAGATTAAACAGCTGGTGCGGCAGGAGCTGTATTATTAGCAGCTGTTTCAGCAGCAAGGGCAGCAGCATCAGCAGCAGCCTGAGCGGCAACTGCTGCAGCTTCTGCAGCCGCATTCTGGTTAGCTATTTGCTGTTCCATTCTGAAAAGCCATGCCTGAATGCTACCTAAAGTTTCAGACATAGTAGTCATTAAATTATTGCTACTGTTAGAATTAGCAACTAAGTTATCTAATATATCTGTCAAGCCATCTGTATTGGCAGCTAAAGAACCTATTCGTTCTGATAATTGTTGATTGATAATATTTTGCTCTTCCATCAGCTCATTTTGTCTCTGCTCTCGCAAAGTAGAAGCTGTTGGAGTACCTTCAAAGCCAGGGTTTGCCGCCATAATATTCTGCAAGTCACGCAATGATGTCATAGCATTAGAAATAGTTTCAGAATAACTGGCAGGCATAACAAAGCTGTTTGGGCGATATTCTGGCAAATTATATTGAGCTGAAATGTCATTAAGGTATGTCCTTGTTTCTCCAAGGGCATTACCTGTTATAGCAATCAATGACTCCGTAGGGTCAAGATCCCCTACAATAAGGCCCTGCTGGCGCATAACATCGCGCGTCTCTTGGGTAATGCCAGTTGACATTGCATTGGCAACACCCAGAAGTGTAGATATATTATTAATTCCTTGAATAAAAAATGTCATTTTGTCCTCCCGACTAAAAATAGTTAAAATGCGTGATTATAGTTCTATTTTTTATTTCGGTAAAAAACAGCCAAGCTTTAATTAAAAATAGTATATATTTTATAATAATTTATTCCTGAATTAATTTATTTTGAGGCATTTTTATGTATATACTAGTTCATTTCGTCAATTACAACTGCATTTTTGACCAACATTAATATCAATATATAATTATATTTATGCTGAATGGAATAACAATTAATCAGGTAGAATATTAAGTTTCTTAACAAACCTGATATTTCTTTCTTAACAAAAAATACCAGGAGCTAATTGGAAATACAAATGTATTTATGATTTAAACTATATTTATCAATTTATTAAAATAGACAGAAAAATCTGATTTGAGTTTGAAATTGACATTAAAATAATATTTTTTAGTTAGAAAGCCTAATATGCCACCAGATTTTTTTGTTGAATTGTACATATCAATACTACCAGCCATTTTAGCAATTTCTGAGGCCGTTAAATTAACCGCTTCTCTTGTTTCTTTAGACATTTGAGAATTTTGAATTTCATTCCATATTCCATAATAGACAGAGGCCAATTTTTCAGGGTTATCATTCAAATATTTATTTAAATCATCCTCTGTCATAGATAATAATTTTGTTCTATCAAGATCAGGTGGTAATGCCTGGTTTTTCAATGCAAGATTATTATTAGAACCAATAGCTGGTAGAAAAGTTTTAAATGTATTGGGTGTTGCATTATTATATCCAAAAGAGCTTAATTCAGATTGTAAAAGCTTTTGACCGTTGTCAGAATTAAAGAAAAACAAAGTAGTCTTTCCAATACATTGACCATTGTAGTCTTTCATCAATTTTTGTTTATCACTAATAATATTAGTTGATTTAGAAAGTAAACTAATTAATTTTGAAGCCTCAGGATCACTGTTATGAATAGCATCAGAAACCTGTTGTAATACCGAACCGAATACTCCTGACTGATCAGAAGTTATGCCGGGCGAACCAACCGTTTCACTAAAAACAGAATTATCAGATGGTATACCTGTTAAAATATATCCGCCATAATCAATATCACATATATTACCATTACATATAACATTATTCATATTGAAATTAGCATTGTTTAAATTCAGGTTATTAGCCGCTACAGACCATTTTGATGTTTGTTCTATTGGGATAATAGCTGTTTTTGTTTTTTGATCTACCTGCATATTAGCAGAAGATGTAAGATATTTTAATAAATTACCGCTGTTATACAATGCATATATTGCTAATCCACCAACTATTCCAACAACTAAAGTCGGAACAATATAATCAAACAATGCAGACCCGGCATTTTTTCTCATAATAAATCCTCAGTTATACAACCCATTTTTTGTATCGGACATGTATTATTAATCTTTAAAAATAAACATAATTCTTAATAGAAATAGTATTCCCTGAAATTATATTGATCCTTGAAAGTAATTTATAGATTCCAGATTATAAAGGTTGGGTGTTTTTTGTTGCTGCGCAACGAAAAACACCCTATAGTAAATTTAAAGCATATATAGTTTACTTACGTAGATTGGTATAATTATAGACCAGAGAAATGATATATAGTAAACGCATGAAATTATGAGACATAACTGGAAATCATGAGGGTGTTATGCCCGCCGAAGGCGGGCATAACACCCGAACCCTTTATTTTCTGAAGTCTATTTTATTTATGCGTTCATTATA
>JBFMGH010000453.1:0-2912 GCA_040752795.1 Cyanobacteriota bacterium | reverse complement strand
GCTTAATAATGCTAGTTTATAGTAATTAATATTTAACATGTTCTTATACTAGCATTATGTTCATTAGAACAAAAGGGGTATAAGAACTTTTTTTAAGTTTTTATATTAAAATGCGTAACTCCTGTTAGAAATAAAAGTGTTATTTACAAAATTTTTGAATAATAACTCTTTAACCCCTGAGCCCATATAGGGTGTAACTGTTCCAGCCGTTTAATAATCTTTTCAACTTCTTCTTTGTTGTTTGTATCAACATATGCCATCCCTAAACAGTAGAAAGCTTCTACATAATATGAATCAATGTTAAGAGCTTTTCTATAGTTACCAATAGCTAATTCATAGTCTTTTTTTTCGGCCAGTGCATTGCCAAGTTTTAGCAATGCTTCAGGGTTGTCACTATCATATTCAACTGCCAGTTCTAATTCTTTTATGGCGTTTTCAAGTTCACTGGCGGCCAGGTAGGCTTTTCCAAGTGCCAGTCTTAGCTTTCCATTATCAGGTAAGGACTTAACCAGTTCTTCTAATTTTTGTATGTCGTTATTTGTCATTTGTATTAATCTACCTGTTTAGTATCACATATATTGTAAGCTTAATCATACTACAATTCATATTTAAAATATACGTAAATTTCAAGTCTTAAAATTTGATTATTATAATACCAATTTTATAAACAATATTTAATGTTTCACTTATTCTATTATGATAGAACATTTTAAATTATTATTATCTAAAGCAAATATTTAGGTCCGATAGAAATGCTAAAACATTGTTCTAGCCTTTTTTCATTTAACAACTTAAGTTTGAACCATGTCAGCGAAGGATTACAAAGTTTTAATAATGTTTACAATTTTTTACGTTAGGTTAAGGGTGTTGTTCTCCTGCTAAATCGCTTGTTATATAATAAATTTCGCCATTAAATTTTCTAATGCTCAGATTATTGTTTATTAGTTATCGCTTGATTAATAAGTTTGTTTTTAATAACTTGGCATAATGTGTATGCATACAACTATTTATTAAAGGATTCATAATGGCAAAAGAAGTCATTGAACTTGAAGGAAAAGTTACTGAATCATTACCTAATGCCATGTTTCAGGTAGAACTTGATAATGGGCACAAAGTTTTGGCTCATATTTCAGGTAAAATTCGTAAAAACTTCATTAAAATTTTACCGGGAGATAAAGTGAAAGTTGAACTCACCCCATATGACCTTACCAGAGGGCGTATAACTTATCGGTTAAAATAATAAAAATTTAGTTAATGATATAAGGATATAAATTATGAAAGTTAGGGCTAGTGTCAAAAAGATTTGTGATAAGTGTAAAATTATACGTCGTAGAGGACGAATAGCAATTATTTGTGAAAATCCTAAACATAAACAACGTCAAGGATAATTATATTTAATAAAACCTTGATAGTTTTTCTTTTTTCCAGTACATTTAACATTCCATACTATTTAAACTAAAAAAGGAGAACTTAATGGCCAGAATAGCTGGAGTTGACTTACCACGTAACAAGAGAATGGAAATTGCTCTTACCTATATCTACGGTATAGGACCCGCTACAAGTAAAAAAATCTTAACAAATTGTGGTATTTCATTAGATACAAACTCAGATAGTTTAACTGAAGATGAGATCAATAGACTCAGAGCAGAACTTGAAACATATGAAATTGAAGGTGAACTTAGAAGAAAAGTTAACCTGAGTATAAAACGATTAAGTGAGATTAATTCTTACCGCGGCATGCGTCATCGTAGAGGCCTCCCTGTACGAGGACAAAGAACAAAAACTAATGCTAGAACTAGAAGAGGTCGTAAAGCCGGGCCTGTTTCTAGAAAAAGCAAAAAATAATTAACCTGTTACTAAACTGTAGGAGAACTTTAGTTCATGTCTAAAGCAAAAAAGAAAATTAGAGGTAAAAAGAAAGAGAAGAAGAACATTCTCCAGGGAGTCGTTCATATTCAATCTACTTTCAATAACACCATCGTTACTTCTACTGATATGCAGGGCAATGTAATTGCCTGGGCATCAGCTGGAACAGTTGGGTTTAAAGGAGCAAGAAAAGGTACACCTTTTGCTGCTCAACAAGCTTCTGAAACTGTCGCTAAAAAATCTATGGACCAGGGTATGAAAACCTGTGAAGTTAGAGTAAAAGGCCCTGGCGCCGGTAGAGAAACAGCTATTAGGGCTATTCAGGCTGCCGGACTCGAAATTAGTTTAATTAAGGACGTTACACCCATTCCTCATAACGGTTGTAGACCACCTAAGAGAAGAAGGGTATAGTTACGGAGTATTATAATGGCAAGACATACAAAATCTGTTTGTAAACTTTGTCGTAATGAAGGTAAAAAGCTTTTCTTAAAAGGCAATAGATGTAACTCTGCTAAATGTGGTTACGAAAAAAGACCATATCATAGTGGTGTTCATGGCCAGAATAGAAAAAAGCTTTCTGAATATGCTGTTCAATTAAGAGAGAAAAACAAATTACGCAATAGCTATCTTATTACTGAAAAACAATTTGCTAGATATTTTAAAATGGCTGAAGCACAACAGCAAGGTGTAACCGGTACAATTTTGTTACAATTGCTTGAAGCTAGATTTGATAACGTAGTTTTCCGTTCAGGTCTAGTTCATAGTAAACCTCAAGCCAGGCAACTAATACGCCATAGACATTTGATGGTTAATGGACGTATTGTTGATATTCCTTCTTATAGAATTAAACCTGGTGATAAGGTTTCTGTTAAAGAAAAATCTGCTAATTTGGTTAAGGTTCTTATTGAAGAGGCTCCAATTCAGGCACCTCATTGGATAACAGTTGATAAAGACAAATTAATATTTACATTTGATGCTCTTCCTACAAGGGAAGATCTTGATCCTAATATTAAAGAACAACTTATCATCGAGTATTATTCACGTTA
>JBFMGH010000452.1:0-2038 GCA_040752795.1 Cyanobacteriota bacterium | reverse complement strand
AGCCTGATCCCTGTTAAATATTTACAGTGTGTTAAATGCATAAATCTTTAACTTAAGTCATTACTTGAGCCTTGAGAGTTTGTAACAAATTCACGAATTAACCGGGTTAATCCATTTAATTAGAAATTAAAAAGCAATATAAATGATTCAATAAAAAGTTTATTTGAAAATTGTTCTTTTTTTTCATAGAGTTAAACAAGTTTATTCAGGTTTAATAGAGGTCTTTATTATGAGTAATACAACAACAAAAACTATAATTAAAACATCACAAATCACTAAAGCTGTAAAACTTTTATGTGAGCAAGCAAATTATTTTCTTCCACAGGATGTCTTTGAAGGAATACAGGATATGTATTTGAATGAAAAGTCACAACTGGCAAAAAATTTGCTTCATGAAATAATAGCGAATGCATACCTTTCTGCTAAAACAAAACGTCCAATGTGTCAGGATACTGGTTTAACAGTTGTTTTTATTGATATTGGTCAGGATGTTATTCTTGAGGGAGATAATTTATATGATGCAATTAATGAAGGTGTTAAACAAGCTTATGCTGAGGGGTATTTAAGAAAATCTGTTGTTGAAAATCCACTTTTTGGAAGGAAAAATACACTGACTAATACACCGGCGATTATTCATACAAAAATTGTTTCTGGCAACCAAATAAAGATTATAGTAGCCCCTAAAGGTGGGGGAAGTGAAAATATGAGTACTCTCAAAATGTTAAAGCCTTATGAGGGCATTGAAGGTGTTGTAAATTTTGTTGTTGAATCTGTTAAATTAGCTGGTGCAAACCCATGTCCTCCAATTAACGTTGGTGTGGGCATTGGTGGTTCAATGGAGCATGCTGCATATCTTGCAAAAAAAGCACTTTTAAATCATATAACACCAGTTAAGGAACTTGAAAATAAAGCAAAAACTGATGAAAAGGCAGCACTGGAATTAAGAATATTAAAAGAAATTCAGAATCTTGGAATAGGTACACAGGGGCTTGGTGGTGAACTTACCGCATTTGGTGTAAGTGTTGAAATGCATCCTTGCCATATTGCAAGCTTGCCGGTAGCTGTTAATATTAACTGTCATGCGGCCAGACATGCGGAAATAATTTTGGGTGAAACAACTAAAATCTCAGAAGAATTAAAACCGGATTTTGTTATTCCTGAGCCTGAAGAATCTAAAATAGATCAAAATATTAAGAAAATATCGTTGCCTCTAAAGGATGAAGATATTAAAAATCTAAAAGCAGGAGATACGGTTTTATTGAATGGTTATTTGTATACTGGAAGGGATGCAGCTCATAAAAGGCTGGTTACGTGTCTTGATAATAATCAGGAAATGCCAGTAGATTTAAAAGGTCAGACTATTTATTATGTTGGACCCTGCCCTGCTAAAAAAGGTGAAGTTATTGGTCCTGCTGGCCCTACTACATCCGGGCGCATGGATGCCTATGCCCCAAGACTTCTAGATCTTGGATTAAAAGGGATGATCGGGAAAGGTTATAGAAATGATAATGTAATTGATTCTATTAAGAAAAACAAAGCCATTTATTTTGTAGCAACAGGCGGTGCCGGTGCATTAATAGCTCAAAAGATAAAACAAGCTGAAGTTATGGCTTATGATGATCTTGGCCCTGAGGCTATTTATAAACTTACTATCGAAGATTTTCCTGCAACTGTTTGTATTGACAGTGAGGGAAATAATTATTATGAAATTGGTAAAAAGCTTTACGAGAAAAAATAATTAAATTTGTTTATAGTTTAAAGCCCTCTTAAGATACAAGAGGGCTTTAACTATTTATATTCTTGCTTTAGATAAACTGGCTTCGGGTACAGGTTCAACAATATCAACTTCAAGAGACCGGAATAAACTTTTAACATCGTTTAAATTTCTATTGTTGCTTTTAAATAATATAATTTTCATTGGTTTATCATTATGGTTAAACGAGATAGTATCTACTAAAAAACCACAATGGAAACACATTCTTTTGATCTCTGCTAAATTAAATTCAATATGTCTGATTGAAAACCATTTTTTATATAG
>JBFMGH010000451.1:0-10786 GCA_040752795.1 Cyanobacteriota bacterium | reverse complement strand
TGATAAGCAAATTAAAAAGTTTTCAAAAAAATCCACAAAAAATTCAGAACTATTTTTCTGGTGTAAAAGTACATTATGCAAGTGCTTCTTAATCTTTTTGTCAAACTTTAGGAGGTCGGAGTAATAACTCGAATTATTCACAAATAAAAAATTAAATATATTACTTTCGTAAGTTAATTTTGTTAAAATAAAATAATAGAATATTGTTTTTAACGATTTTTTTAAAAAGGCTTACCATAAAAAGGTATTCATTATGTACAAAAGAAAAATTCAGCAGCACATTGAACAATGGCTTTTTAAAGGCAAGGTTATTGTTATTTATGGCCCCAGACAGGTCGGAAAAACAACATTAGCAAAACATCTATTAGAAAAATATTCTAATCAAGATAAAGCTTTTTCTGAAACAAAGTATAAATTTACAGATTCTGCATCTCCATATAAGTATTTAAATTGCGATTTAATTTCTATACGACAGGCAATAGAAACTGAAAATGAAGAACAACTTAAACAACAACTGGGAAATGCTAAGTTAGTCATACTAGATGAAGCACAACGTATAGAAAATATTGGTTTAATATTGAAAATTTTAGTTGATACTTATCCTGATATTCAGATTATAGCAACTGGTTCCTCAAGCTTTGATTTATCTAACAAGCTAAAAGAACCTCTGACAGGAAGAGCTATTCAATATATGCTTTGCCCGTTATCATTACAAGAACTTTCTCAAAAGTATGATTTCTTTAAAATTGAAGCCAAGCTTGAAAATGTTTTGAGATATGGAAGTTATCCTGAGTTAATTGATTCTACCGAAGCTCAGGCCAGGGAAATATTAGAGATGATAGCCAGTAATTACTTATATAAGGATATTCTGGAATTTGAAAACATTAAAAACTCGAAATTATTATATAATCTGCTTCAATTATTAGCTTTACAAGTCGGTAACGATGTTTCTTATCAGGAACTTGCCAATAATTTAGGTATAAATGTACTGACAGTAAAAAAATACATTGATTTACTAGAGAAATGCTTTATTATATTTAGCTTAAACGCTTTTAGTAGAAATTATCGGAAAGAAATATCAAAATCAATTAAAGTTTATTTCTATGATTTAGGCATTAGAAATAAGCTAATACAGAATTTTAACCCTTTAAACATTAGAAATGATACGGGTGCACTCTGGGAAAATTTCTGTATAAGTGAAAGAATAAAGTACAATAATAATAATAGACTATTCCTAAATATGTATTTCTGGAGAACTTACGACCAAAAAGAAATTGATTATATTGAAGAACACTCCGGAAGACTGGATGGTTATGAGTTTAAATGGGGCAAAGAAAGTAAAACCTATAAACCTCCAAGGGCTTTTTTAAATTCATATGAAAATAGTAAAGTTACAAGAATAGATCAAAATAATTACTGGTCTTTTTTGGTTGATTAAAACATCCAACGAGAATGTATTAGAATCAATTTTTAAAGAGTTATTTAGTTTTTGATTAATATTAACCAAATTCTGTAAAAAGTAAGGATTTTTACCAAAATTTCCACTTACTTTTTTTCAGCTCATCCAGTTGTTTTATAAGTTCTTGATTCTGATGTTCAAATTCCTGGGCTTCTTCAATAGCTGCTTCACATTGTTTTTCTACTTGTTTAATTTGTTCTCTAATATCCTCTAAATCACCTTGTAGATCAGCTTTTTGAACTACTATAGTTTGCATTTGATTTTCACAATCTATTAAGGCTGATTTTGTTTGAGATAATTCTTCTTCTTTAAGGCTTAACAGCTTTTTAAATTCTTTAATCTGTTCTAGTTCTTTAACTTTTATTGAAATTGTATTTTTAAATTCACTTATTTGTTTTTCACTATCCGTAAGCTTATATTCAAAGAATTTTTTCTCTTCATTTAACTGTTTTACTTTTTCTTCTAGTTCTTTAACCATTTTACCTAATTCACCATTTTTACCTTCAATTTCATTTACTTTTATTTGTAATATTCTTAGCTCTGCTTCTGCTTGAATAGCTTCGATTTTTGACTTTTGATTTTCATCATTTAACTTTTTATTTTCTGCTTTTACTTCAAAATATTCACTCTCTATTTTACTTCTTGCTTCCTTCTCAGATTCAACCCTTGCTTCTGAAATTTCTTTTATATTCTGAATTAAGTGTTCAAATGTATTATTTTCCATTGAGACTAAACTGTACCTTTTTTCACTAGGTAAATCTTCTATTATTTCAGCCTCCTGGATATTTTCGTTAAGATTATTTTTACTTTCATTTCTTACCCTATTTTTACCTTCTTTTTCAGTTAAATTGTTTTTACCTTCCATCAACTGAAAATATTCATTATCCTCAATCAATACAACTTTTTTACGGTCTTTTACTCTGGATGGTAACTGCCCTTTTTTTATTTTTTCGTAAACAGTTTTTAAGGTATAATTTTTAAGATCGGCATATTCTTTTACAGCAATTTCTCTCAACTCTTTACCCCTTTTTAACTTGGTGAAAATATATTTTTACCTGGTTTACGTATTGATATTACCATAAATCTGATATTAAATCATGTGTATATTAAACAAATAAATAGCCCCTACGTACGTAGAAGCTATTCGTTAAAAATTAATTTTAGCAAGATTAATGATAGCTTTTATTTGTTAGGGTGTCAACTTGTGTGCACGCAAATAGTTACATCTTTTAAATAGGCTTGTGGTTCTTATTGCTTCAAGTTGTATTGAGCTTGAAAAAGTTATTGTTACAGTACTATAAGCTAGTACTACATGAGAAACCGCCATATAAAACTGATTTAGAATATAACATAACATTCAAATAATGATGTTATTACTATTACAGAGATTCTATTTAGATGTCTATTTAACCTGGATTATTCACAAAGTTTCGGAAATAGATCTTTGCCGAGGGGTCAAAAGGCAGGCCTTGCGGGCCTTTGACCCCGATCCTCTAAAACCTGGTCCCTGTTAAATATTTACAGTGTGTTAAATGCATAAATCTTTAACTTAAGTCATTACTTGAGCCTTGAGAGTTTGTAACAAATTTACGAATTAACCGGGTTAAATAAGCCATTTAATCATAATAAATACATACAGAAATAAAGAAAATCACTATAAAGAAATTAGATCACCATTATAATTATGTGAAAAACCTTATAATTGTTAGTTAATAGATTAATACAATTACAAATACCTTTATTTAAGATCACCAAAACTTATTGCCTTGTAAGAACATACATCTAAACATCTTTCACAGGCAATACATTTATCGTGATCGAAATTAACATACATATTGCTCCGGTCAATGTTAAGTGCATCTGTCGGACAATGTGATATACAAGCAGTACAATGAACACAAACCTTATTATCCCAGGTTATTTCATTAGATAACAATTTCCAATTAATTCCAATATCGTCTAAATATTGCATACTTTTATCAAGGTTATCTTTTGAGCCTTTAATTTGAATAATTAAAAGACCTTCTTCATTTGGTTTTATTCTTGCTTTTAAAATATTAAAGTTAATATCAAATTCTTTAACAAGTTTATATGTTATTGGTTCTGTTGTAAGACTTCTTGGGAAGTTTAATATTACTGTTTTTTTAATCATACTACCATCTCCTACATACCTTATTTATTAGTTTTTGACATAGATTTAAATTTAATAGTACTATTTGTTGAAGGTATTTTTGCAACTGGTTCAGAAAGTTCAAAATTACCTTTTTTAATATCTTCCTTTAGTGTGTTTGCAATTTCAAGGGCTTTGGCATAGCTTGACAAACCAGCCGTTGGCACTTCTTTATTATTAATAACAATTTTGCCACTTTTTAGCTGCTTGTAATTCACCTGAGCAATACTATTTACTTTTCCATTTGGATAGTCTTCAGAATAATCAAAAACCGTAGCATATATTTCTTCATCTTTAACAGCTGTATATTTTAAAACCTCTTTATTTAGTATTGGAATTGGTACACCAATACCTACAGCCAGTGAAACACCATAGCCAACAAGACTTGTTCCTCTTATCCACTCTGTACTCATCTGTTTCATATCGCCTATTAAAGCAATAGTACCTGCTGCAGAAACAGGCGTATCATTCGAGATGCGTTTTTGATGAGGATTATGTTGTGTTCCCTGCCAGGCTATATAACCTTGTGCTCCTCCAAGAAATATTCTGGTTCCAATGCCAATTGTTTTATAAAGAGGATCATTTAAAAGAGGACTTAATTGACCAGCAGAACAGTAGTTTGCATTTGCGCAATTGGGGTGTAAAATTCCCATATAAGTATAAATACTTCTATCAGAATGCATATTAACAGCAACTGCATAATTCTGATATCCATTTCTCGGGTTGAATAAATAAGCCTCATTTACGTCTTTGATATTAATAGCTGTTATAACTTCTTTATTGGGGTAACAATCAGTTCCATATGCTATGGCTTTAAAATAAATATCTTTACCTGCAATTAGATCTTCGATAACATGTCCACCACCATAAGAAAATTTACCTGGAAAGATTTTGTTTTCAGGGTCATTTTCACATATTTGTGTTGCTCCAATATAAATATCTACCGCAGCCAGGCCACAATAAGCTTCAACATTATTTAACCAGGCTTTTTGCATCTTAATTTTAGGTGATGAATGCCCGGTATTTATAAAAGCTCCAGATGAACACATTGGTCCAAAAGTTCCCGTGGTAACAACATCCACTTTTTTAGCTGCATTTTCAAGTCCTTCTTCTTCAACTACATCGATAATTTCTTCTGCATTGAGAACTACAGCAGTTCCTTTTCGTATCTTTTCATTAATTTCTGAAATAGTTTTGCTCATAAATTTCTCCTTTTTTGGCTTTAAACAATTATGATTAATTGATGTTTCTGTTAATTTTTAATGGTTTTGTGTGAATTCCACATTCACCACCGCATTTACTGGTGCCTACCCAGCGACCAGAACGCTCATTATCTCCAAATGATATTTTTGTGCATGGTTCACAACCAAGTGATCTGTAGCCTTGACCATAAAGAGGATTAACATCAATTGAATTTAATGCTAAATATTGCCATACTTCCCTTTCATGCCAGATGAGTATAGGATTTAGTTTTATTAGGTTTTTATCTCTTTCTTCAACTTCTTTAAAGTCTGTTCGGGTTCTGCCTTCTGTGCATCTAAGACCTGTAACCCAGCATTCTACAGCCATTTTTTCTATAGCATTTCTAGTGGGTTGAACTTTTAAAATATCACAGCAAAGATCAGGGTTTGATTTATATAGTTCAGGTTTAATTTCTGAATCATTTTTAAATACCTCAAGTTCTGGATACTTTTTGGTTAAATAATTCATAAAAAGAATAGTTTCTTTGGGCTTGTATCTAGTTGTTACTATAAATCCTCTAATTTTAGGACTTACCTTTTTTGCAAGATCCCATACAGCAACAGAATCTTTACCAAGACTATTTGCTACGACTAAATTATTACCATATTTTTGATAGGCTTCTTCAATTAAGGAAAGCGAACGTTCAACTTTTTCTTTGAAATTAAAAGTTTCAACCAGTTGTTTAAGGTTTTCATTGTTAGATAATAAAGTATTCATCTTTTGTCTCCTCTCTAGATTTAACTATAATTTAAGACCAATTAATGGCCAGTAAATAATAACTGTTATCATAAACAATGCTATTGATATAAAATTCATTACTAAACCTGTTTTTATGCTATCCATAGTCGTATAAGTTTTACTTGAAAAACATATAGCATTTGGTGGATTTCCAATTGGTAACATAAAAGCTAAACCCGATGGAACAGCCACACAAAAAGTTATTATAATAGGATTTATATCATTTGAGATTGCAATATTTAAAGCTATAGGAAGTAATAACAGTACTACAGCAGCATTACTGATGACTTCTGTTAGAAAAATAGATAATAATGTAAAAATAAATACTATTAAAATAGGCTCATAATTAAGGTTTGAAAAATAATTTTGACATATCCAAGATATTGCTCCAGTTTTATCTAAAGCACTGCCAAGTGAAAGAGCTCCCCCATACATTAATAATATATCCCAATGAATATTAGAGCTTGCTTCTTCCCATGATACAAGGTTTAAAACAAATAATAATATTGCTGATAATAAAGCAATGTTTGTTATACCAACTTTATCGCCAAGCGTAATCCAGGATAAAATAGTTAATAATATAACTATTCCTACCATATATTCTTTTATTGTTATATTACCGATCCACTTTCTTTTTTCTAAGAGTTTTTGCTGAATTAAAGTCAGGTCAAAGTCATCTTTAAAAAATATTGTCAGGTATAAAGATGCAAACATAAGATTAACAAAGACAAACGGGATAATTGCAATCATCCAGTCCAAAAAAGAAATAGTTGTTCCAGTCGTTTCTTCTAATAAGCCTACAGCAAGAGGATTTCGGGCCCCGCCAAGAAATGTTCCAACTCCTCCAATACAACATCCCCAAATTAATGCGAAAAACATACCCTGAGAAAACTTTTTCTTGTTAGAGGTTGTAATATAATTGTTAAAATCTAAAACAACAGGAAATAAAATAGCTGCTACTGCGTGTTCTGGCATCCATAAGGATAAAAATGCAGAAAATAAAAGTATAGAAAGAAGCAATTTGACAGGTGTCGTAGCTATACTCCTTAAAACAAAAATAGCCATTCTTTTACTTAATCCTGATTTTGAATAAGCAACAGCTATCATAAATGCACCAAGAATAAAGAATATTGTTTGATTACCAAATAATGAATATGACAATTCTTTCGGTAAAATACCCAATGTAGGTATTAACACAATAGCAATAATTCCAGTTATAGCTCTTGGTATAACATCTGTAACCCATAATAAAATACAAAAAATAAAAGAACAGAGAGCTTTCCACCCTTCTGGAGGTAAATTTTCCGGTAATTCTGAAGTTAATAACTTTATAAATAGAATAAATAATCCTGTAAAAATAAAAGCTTTTCTATACTCAATAAAGAATAATATTGGCAAAGGTCTTTTATCTATGTATATTTTATTTTCCATTAATATTACCTGTTTTGAATAAAATCATTTATAAGCTAGCTGAATCAAAAGATTCACTAACTTTTTTAACCATTAGTTTTCTTCTTAAATTAGAATAACTCAGTGCAATTTTTCTTGATATATAGTTATTATTTAAAAAATGCTCTTTAATAATGTCTAAAATAAAAGGGTCTTTTGTTATAGGAAATTGTAAAATCCAGGAAAGGTTAATATTATTTTGTAAAATTGCATTGCTCAGGTGTGTATAAGTTTCTTGAAGTATATCAGGAGATAATCCGTTTTTATTTTTTAAGATTGGAAGGATTTTTGTTGAAGTTAATTGATCAATTTTTTCTTTTATTGGGCCAATATCACCATTAAGGTCAATATCAAATAAAACAGTACCATTAGACCACAAACTTGAAGCATATTTAATAATGGATAAATTCTTTTTATAAGTGTTACACCAGAGATTTATAGCATCAGCCCCTAATTGATAGGTTTTGTCAAGAAATGATGTCTCTGGAGGAACATGAAATCTGCAATAAATAAATACATTTAAGTGTTCTTTTATTAAAGACAAATATGGAAAAAGTTTTTCAAGGTGGGTTATTTCATATGATTCATTTATAGTGTCATAAAGATAAATGTAATCAAATTCTTTTTCATATAAAAGATCTTTTAAGAGAATAATTAGATTTTTGTCAGCGTTAAATCTGGATATATCAATTAATAAACCTCGAAGATCTTCTGTTCTCAGGGTATATGATTGTTTATTATTATAATGCACCAAATAACCTCTTTAGTAAGTTGATCGAAATAGTCAACATTAGAGTATACAAATTCAGATGAGTTTAATTAAAACTCACTTATGTATTAAACATGTCCATCATCATATATCTTTCTCCAGTATCTGGTAGGATAACGACTATAGTTTTATTATTAAAATTGGGTCTTTGAGCAATTTTTAATGCTGCACTAACAACAGCACCTGAAGATATTCCACATAAAATACCTTCTTGTAGAGCCAGTTTTTTTGTCATATCAAATGCAGCTTTATTAGAGATAGGAATAACCTCATCAATTATTTCTTTATTAAGAACCTCAGGAATAAACCCTGCACCAATACCCTGTATAAGATGATTACCGGGTAGCCCTCCTGATAATACATTAGATTCTTTAGGTTCAACTGCAACTATAAAAACATTAGGATTACGCTTTTTTAAAACTTCACCAATACCTGTTATTGTCCCCCCAGTGCCTACACCGCATACAACGGCATCGACATTACCTTTGGTATCAAACCATATTTCTTCGGCAGTTGTTAGTTTGTGAATTTCAGGGTTAGATGGGTTTAAAAATTGTTGTGGAATATATGAATTTTCAATAGAATTAGCCAGCTCTTCTGCCTTTAAAATAGCACCCTTCATGCCTTCATTACACGGAGTTAATATTACCTCTGCTCCAAACGCTTTTAATATTTTCTGTCTTTCCTGGCTCATAGAATCTGGCATCGTAAGAATTAGTTTATAACCTCGAGCAGCACAAACGAATGCAAGTGATATACCAGTATTGCCACTTGTAGGCTCTATTATAATAGTATCTTTGTTTATCAAGTTAGCTTCTTCAGCATTATTAATCATACTTACACCAATTCTATCTTTAATAGAACCAGCAGGATTAAAAAATTCTAACTTTGCAATAACTCTTGCAACACACCCTTCTGTTATGTTGTTTAATTCAACAAGTGGAGTGCTACCTATTGTTTGGGTTATATCTTTATATACTCTCTCTTCTAGCATACTACCTCTTTATATATAGTACATATTAGGCTTATCAAGTGTTTTCTTTTGTAAAAGTAAGTCAGCGATTGATACATCAAACAGTTGGTACAATTGCGTTTCTTTTTCTTTGTAAAAAATGTTTAATATCTCTTCATTTACTTTTGTATTTGAAATCTTTAGATCACCATCTACAGCTTTAATAATATCAATAATCTTAATATTTGAAGGATCATGAACTAATTTATAGCCACCTTGAGCGCCTCTAATGCTTTTTACAAAGCCAGCTTTCCTTAAAATCAAAAGTATTTGCTCTAAATAACTAATTGGTATATTCTGAGCTGATGCAATTTCTTTGATCTGTAAACATTTACCTTTATAATGCATTGATAGTTCAAATAATGCACTTATGGAATATGTTACTTTTGATGAAAGTGTTAGCATTTTCTATACTCTACTATGTTTATCAAGTTTATCTATTATATATTCTTACCTTTAATTTATTAATACTTCAGAATGTTTTTATTTACAATGAGTAATAAATAGAAAATTGTTAGAATTCTTCAGATAAACAACGGGAAGCATAATTGTTGAAAGTCTCATTCTTTAATTTTCTAGAGCTGTAATCAGTTAAAATATTTAATATTAAAGTATCTAATTCATTCTTATTGATCTTTTTCATAATTAATTCATTAAAATAGTTATTATTACCATTTTTTTTGACACTAATATTGAACTTTTCATTTGAGCTATCGTCAGATTTACTATAAACACCTTGAATACCAATATCTGAAATTCTATTTTGTCCACAATCATTAGAACATCCACTTATACCAATTGTAATATCATCATCTAGCTTAAATTTGTCAAGAGCATCAATAATCTTTACTCCAATATTTTTTGTTTCTGTTAGAGCACGATTGCAAAATTCTTTACCAGTACAGCTTATGACCTTTCCTGACCAGCTATTGTTTTTATTTAAAAAATCCACAAATCTAAGGTTTTCAATAACTCTACTGATTTGATTAACAGGAATATTTGTAATAATTATATTCTGATAATGCGTAATTCTTATACCTACATCCTTGTAAATAGAGATAATATCAATTAATTTTTCTAGTTGATCAGAAGAAATTCTTCCTACTTTTACTGGTAAACCAATATAACAATAATTGGGATCTTTCTGTGGATGTATTTCCATATGATCAACTTTTGAAAAAGTTTCGTTATTTAAGTAATTTTCAAAATACAAAGGTTTGTTTAATCGATTTTCAAGCTCCATTAAAAATTTATCAGTTCCCCAATCTGAAATTAAATGCTTTAATCGGGCTTTTTTTCTATTAAACCTATTTCCAAAGTCATTAAAAATATCTATTATTTTTGTAATCGTTTCAATTATGTTTTCTTGTGGAATCCAAATATTTAAATTTTTTGCTATCTGAGGTTGTGAAGACAGACCACCACCTGCAAATAACTGATAACCAATGTTATCATTATTATTAGTAGTAGCAACTAATCCAATATCGTTTATTTCATATGGTACACAATGCCTGGTACAACCACAAAGGGCAATTTTAAATTTTCTGGGCAGGTTTGCATAATTTGGATTAGCAAGAAAAGAGGTTGTTATTTTTTTAGCAAGTGGTATTGTATTAACAACTTCCATTTTACCATTACTTAAACCTGAAATAGGGCATCCAATAACATTTCTAACATTGTCTCCACAAGATCCATGAGAAAATAGCCCTGATTTGGATAATTCTGAAAAAACGAATGGAAGATTTTCTAACTCAATAGATCTTAATTGAATATTTTGTCTGGTTGTTAAGTCAATTATATTTAACCCAACTCTTCTGGAAATATTTAAAATAGTTTTAAGTTGATCAAATTTAATAATACCATTGGGTAATTTTATTCTCAACATAAACAAACCAGAATCAATTGGCTTTTGTTGATATAAGCCATGCCATTTTAAGATAATCGCAT
>JBFMGH010000450.1:0-5946 GCA_040752795.1 Cyanobacteriota bacterium | reverse complement strand
AGTTATTGGAAGCAAAGTGTCTTGATCCATTCTCACTGGAGAATAACCACTTTTATTTGTTTTTAGGTTTTCCCATCTTCGGGCATAAACATCCTCTCTCCCTTTAAAAAGGTTACGAAATAATTTAATTTTTTCTTCAGCAGGTATTTTTTCAGAAAGTATAGGTTGAAAAATATCTGATTCTTTAATAGTTAAAAGCTCCTAAGTAAGCTTTTCTTTCTCGTCTTCTAGTGCTTTGAGTCTTGCAATGATTTGCTGCTTTCTGTTTTCTGTCATTATTCTATACTTATATTTTATGAAATAAAGTTATTTGCTTGAGAAAGGTATAGAAAAATTGTAGCATAAGCTTCTTGATCAAAACCTGAAAATATTTTATTGTACAATATCTGGATAGCTGCTTAAGTGAAGTAATAATTAAAATAAAATGTGCAAGTAAGTGTTTAAATGAAATTTCATAGAAATAGACAGATATTAAGCTATAATCCTGAAACAAATCACTCAAAAGGTGATATTAAAAAGGTTAAAGAAAAAATCTTTCAGGCTTTTGAAGAATTCTTCAAGACAGATATCATTATTACAAGCAAAAGATACTCTGAAGATCTAATGTTTATGTTTTTAGAATCTGTCAAAACAAATGATCTATCAAAACTTGAAGGTTATGAAAAATATATAAAAGAGCCAGAGTTTCCTGTTTGCTCATTTTCTAAAAGAGCAAATAAAGATAATGTTGATATAGGACTGCTTGCTTGCCCTTCTCAAGGATTGTTACACGTTTATAACTACAAATTTTTCAAAGATATTTTTATATCAGAGAATTATAAAGCTATTCCATACTATAAAGAGTGCATTTATAATATGGTGCAAGCTCCTAATATATCACCAGAGCCAATAAAAAAGGTATATAATGAACTAGAAGACAAAGATAAGTTTAGAAGCATTTTTGAAGAACTATTTAATCAAAAAATAACTAATTTAGACGATTTTTTATATCCATATAAAGAGCATTTTTATTTAAATATTGATCGGATGATCCAAAAACACATTGATATAGTATTTTTTGGAGGAGAGCCATACGCTAAACCAATATTAACAGGTAAAAAAGCAGGTAGAAACGATCCTTGCCCCTGCGGAAGCGGTAAAAAATATAAAAAATGTTGTTTACAAGATTGATCTATTATTAACTCAAACAAGGAAAGGCTAATGACAAAAGGATATTGGACGTATAAACTCAAACCTGCAAAACTAACAAAGAATGAGAAGGAAATAATAAAAGCACAAGTCCTTAAATTCATTGATTCATCAGAAAAATTAAAAGAAAAAGTATCTAGAATAGATCTAAAAGCAGGCCGGGTATATCTATATCACTTGGTAGAACAGTTTCATGCTGAAGGTGCTATCCTCATCAAACCTCTTATAGATGGTAAATACTGTGAATTCCATTTTGGGAGAATAACATTGTATGATTCAAAAGGTTATAATTGCACAGCAGATTGGCAAAGGTATAATGATCAATGGTTTAACCTTCATGAAGGGACTTTAGAAAATTGCCTGATATTTATGGAAAGCGATGCATACTTTTCATAAAAAGATATACAAATGATTCCCCCTATTTCCGACAATTTCCGAGCTTAATAATTATTTAGGGAAATTGGAGTCATTTACTTCTCGGCTAAGATTAAGTGTCAATAAGGGTTTTGGCGATTCTTTTTGTTTAAAATGATTTTTTCTCTCAAGTGAATGAGCCGATTTTCCTCCCAAAACTCCAATTCTTCTCAAACCTTTTGACTAGGCGACTTCGCTACACACATAAGGCTTTCCAGCCATTTCCGTCTTTCTCGAATTACCGTTCAGACTATAAATGCTATACACTTGAAAAACTGGTTTAACTTTTAAACTTGTTTTAATATTATAATTTTATACGTTCATAACAGTATGTAGGGTTCATAAAAATGGCAGAGATTTTACCAATTAATCAATCAAAATATGAGATTGAGCTCAAAAAGTTTATAGATCACTTGGCAGAAATCAAAATAGATTTTAAACTCAACCCCCTTGAAAAGGAAATGGTTGAAAATGCTGGTTCTGCAACCATTCTTTATACTGTTTGCCTGCAGAAGTGCCTTGTTGAAAAAATTGATAACAAGTCCTCATCAAAAACATTGGCTGGCATAAGACAATCTTTCTTAAAATATATGCTGACCCTATTGAAAGAGGATTTTATAATCTTTGAAAACCTCTTAAAGAAATACTTGAAATCCTTAGAACCACTCTTAACAAAAGAATCTCCAACTGAACTTAATGAATTACCTTTAAAATTTATTATGAAGGGTTATGACCACCTGCAAGAAATTTACAACATAGAAGATTTTCCTTTTAACAGTGAGACTTTTTTCGATGGGATAACATCAGACGAATTTGAATTTAATGAAGAAGAAGACGTGGACTGCCTTATTGAGGATTTTGAAAAAAGCCAGAAAAAAGTTAAAAATATCCTTAAAAAATATAATAAAAGCAAAACTGCATGGATAAATACTACCGCAATGGCTTTTAATCATAAGGATAAAAACTTTTTAGTGACGATGAATACTCCTCAAAAGCTTGTGGAGGAATACGAGTTGGTGAGTGATATGGTAGAATGTTTAACAACCAAATATCTGGAAAAAATAGAAATATGCAATAAAATTCTTGATTTTATTGAATCCCGAGATTTAGAGGACGAGCTGGATGAGTGGGTTTTGTCAGGAACAGATAACGATGAATATGATGACGAAGAAGAGACAGAAATAATTCCCTTTTGACACATCCAAGAGTCTTTATGTTGTAAATCATCTCTTGATATAAGGAGAAGAATCAGGAATGACTAGAAAAACAATCTAGGTCTAAAACATAATGATGCTAGTTTCTGTATTAGATCATAATACCAGCTCACATCATAAACACAAGACCTAAGATTATGTCTGAATGTAAAAATATAAGTAAAAGACTTCCAATTTTTGAAATCAGAGTTATGATGACAGTAATAAAAAGTTAAACCAGAAAGGAGTCAGTTGATTTTAAATAAAAAATTTGTTAATATCAATTTATAGCAAGTTATTATGATCTAAAAGAATGTTTGGCTACGAGTCAAGAGGTCATAAAAGGTAAAAAAGTTAGATTATAAATGATAACCTATTATGAGAAAAATGCCCCTGAAGTTTGAGAAAAGATGGCACCATATAATATTTAAGAAAACTAAAATCTCTAATAATTATTATACTTGAATAAATAAAAAGCACAGAAGTTAAGAATTCAAAATAACACAATATTAAGAATTTGAATTAAAATTAAATGAAGGTATTTAGAATACTTTTGCAGATTTATAAATTTATAATACTTGACATTGCTTCAATTATAAATAAAGGTACATCATATAAACCGGCATCATACTTATAATCAGCAGTCGATGTGCGGATCGATATTTTAGGATCAAATTTTTCACGATATGTCTTTAAACTTTTGGCTTGTAAATTAGTTGTAGCTTTGGCTTCAATCGGTATTACTTCCTTACCCGATTGAACTACAAAATCAAGCTCTGCAATTCCTCTATCGTTAGTCCAATAGAAAATAGGTAAATCTTTAATTCCTTGTAATTGTTGCAACACATATTGTTCAGTTAACGCTCCTTTAAATTCCTCAAAAATTTTATCCCCATCAAGCAAAGTTCTGATGTCAAGTTCACTCATAGCAGAAAGAAGCCCAACATCTAATACAAAAAGCTTAAAAGCCCCAATATCTTCATAAGCTTTCAAAGGTAGACCGGGTTTACTTATTCTGTTAATTTTATACACAAGCCCACAATCACAAAGCCAGGTGAGAGCTGCTTCATATTCTTTTGCCCTTGCCCCTTTACGAATTAAGCCATATATAAACTTTTTATTCTCTTTAGTGAGTTGAGAAGGTACAGAATTCCAAAGCATACGAAGTTTTGGCACTGTACTATGAGGAACATGTTTTGAGAAATCCTGTTCATACGACATAAGGATAGTTTGTTGAATATTTCTAACCTTTGTAAAATCCTGAGTTTGAACAAATGTCGAAACAATTTCAGGCATGCCTCCAACGAAATAATATTGACGAAGTAAATCGATATACTTGTTTTTAAACGTTTTAATTAACTCAAAATCAAGTTTATCAATTAACATGAGCAAATCGTTCTCGCCAAGAGCTTTTAAAAATTCAAAAAAACTCAGCGGATACAACTCCATAAATTCTATCTTGCCAACTGGAAAAGATGTTCCGTTGTGCAATGCTATTCCAAGCATACTACCTGCTGCTACAATATTGTATTCTGGGGTATTTTCATAGAAATATTTAAGTGAAGCCAGTGCTTTTGGGCATTCTTGAATTTCATCAAAAATTATAAGTGTCTCCTCTGCATTAATTTTGCAATCTGCCTCAATTTGCAATCCGGTAATAATTCTTCTTATGTTCATATCACCTGAAAACAACCTGTGCATCCGCTCATTGCCCTCAAAATTTATATAAGCAAAATTTTTATATTCATTTTTGCCAAATTCTTTCATTAGCCAGGTTTTACCAACCTGTCGAGCCCCCTTTATTATTAAAGGCTTTTTCTCCTGACGATTTTTCCAATCAATAAGATCTTTAATAGAATTTCTGTACATAAATAACCTTTTTCAATTTATACAATTAAATTATAACATCAAATAACATTTTATCCAACGACTTTTTGTAATCAATTACATTTATTTAAATGACTTTTTGTTGGAATGGGTTATTTCCAGCTAATTTGTTTCCTGAAGTAAATTTCATCTAATAAAAGACTTGAAATTATCTCAAATATAGTTAAGATATATTCTAGAGCAGATTTTAGCTTTTGCTGGTTTCGAAAATTGGCTTTTCAATAAGTGAGAAAGGTTTAATAAACTCCATATTAAGGTATTCTCTCAGACCATTGCCCCGGGCAACTATATTATTGATATAAGGGTTTTGCCCGATTTCTGTATTTATCGAATTACAATTCAGAGTATCTTTAAATTGATTATTCTTAATTACTTTTTTTTCATGTTTGTTAAACTTTTGTTGAACATTTCTTATTCTAAATAAGAATAATTATTACAACAAAATAATAGTATAATTCTAATAGTATTAAACAGGTCGGTTTTTTTAATGAGCAATAATTTTAGCAATCTGGTAGATCTAAAAAAACTTGAAGACTTACTAAAACAATTTTCCAATACAATGGGAATAGCTATTAGTATTCTAGATAACCCATCTCAAGAGGTTTTGATAAGCGTTAACTGGAATAATTTATGTAAAAATTTCTATCGTAACAACCTGGAAGCAAATAAAAATTGTATTGCAAGCGATCAAGAACTTTATGAAAAACTAAAAAAGAACCCCAAATTATATATTTCCACTTGTAAAAATGGCCTGATTCACGGTTCTATTCCAATTATAATCGACAATGAATTTTTAGCTGTTTTGCATATAGGTCAGGTATTTTTTGACATTCCGGATCTTGAATCTTTTAAAAAACAGGCTGCTATATATGGTTTTGATGAAAAACCCTTTATTGATGCTATTAAAGAAATCCCTATTACCAGTAAAGATCAATTTAAACTATATTCTCAAACATTAGATGAGTTTGCTATCTTTATTGGTGAAATGGGTAAAGCAAATAAATTGTTGAAAAAAGAAATATCTGAAAAAATTAAAGCCGAACAACTACTTCAAGACTCTCTTTGTAAACTTGAAGAAACCAATATAAAACTTCAAGAAACTCATATTAATAAAAATAAATTTATCTCTGACATGAGCCATGAACTTAGAACTCCCTTAAATGCAATTATTGGTTTTAGCCAGACACTGAATATGCAATATTTTGGAAATCTTAATGATAAGCAAACTGAATATGTTAAACTAATAAATAAAAGTGGGCTACAT
>JBFMGH010000449.1:0-5756 GCA_040752795.1 Cyanobacteriota bacterium | reverse complement strand
AATACCACTCCTGCGCCGGGGTCTTTTTTAACCATTAAACCGGACCATGACATATTTTCTCTGTCATATGAATACTGATAAATTTTATACCCGTCTATTAGTAAGGGTTTATTAACTTCTAATGTTAACTCATTGACTACTTTGTTATCTTTAATAATTTCTACTAAGCTTTTGAACCCTTTAATGTTGTTATTATCTTCAATTAAAAAGATCATATAGATTCCGTTTTCTTCATCAACTATGTATGCAGTATTATTTGTACCTACCCATCTTTCAAAACCATTAATGTTAACTAGCACATTCGTTATAGAATGATCTTCTTTCGATATTTTCGTTATTTTTAAACTCTCTGTACTTAATGGAATGGGGAATTTATTTCCTTCATTAACAGTGTAAGTATTTAATTCTTTGAAATTAGTATCAAGGAATTTTAAGCTAATGGTTTGTTTATGCGGATATTTTTCTACTTCAAAACTTTTTAATTTTATTTCAAAAGGTAATTCTAAAATTTCATTGTTTTCATTTAGTGCTTGGCAAGAATTTTCTCCAACGTATAACTGCATTATACCTTTATTAAGACATAAATAACTTATAATGCCTCCAGATATTATTATTATTAAGCCAGCATGAATAATAAAGAAAATAGGTTTTGTAGTTAAGTGTTTAAGTGAAGATATTATACAAGAAATTAAACTCAATAATAAGCAGAAAGAAATTATTTTAAATAACAAAGAATCAAATATTAATTTAATAGCCTCTTCTAAAGGAAACAATGATCCTGCTATTAAAGCCAGAATGATTATAATAAGTATTGTTAGTAAAAAATATGTTGATTTTAAAAAGGTTATAATTTTTTTCATTTTTCAAAATCTGCACAATTAATATTTATAAAAGCATCAGGGATATGAAATTTACCAATTTAGGTTTTAAAAAGGAGCCTTTCCAGACTCCTTTCAAATAGATGAAATAGAAATTTTATAAGGTTTTCAAGAAGGCCACAAGGTCTTTTTTCTCTTGAGGTGTTAAATTTAACTCTAATACCAGATTAAAGAACTCAATAGTATCATCTAAAGTTAATAGTCTACCATCATGCAAATATGGAGGGGATTCTTTAATGCCTCTTAAGACAAAGGTTTTGATAGGGCCATCAGACTTGGCAAGGCGGCCATTAATCATTTGAGGTTTATAGAACCTTTCAACTTTAAGATTATGCATCAGATTATCAGTATAATATGGTGAAGGATGACATTGAGAACAATTAGCTTTACCAAAAAACAGATCTTGCCCTCTTAATTCTTCTTTTGTAGCTTTTTTAGAGTCTAATTTTCCGTACACATTTAATTTTGGAGCCGGAGGGAAATCAAGCAAAGATTCCAGTTCTGCCATAAAGTGAACCTGGCTTCCTCTATCAAGAATATTAACACCTTTTTTAGTTCCGATAACAGGATCTCCATCAAAATAAGCAGCTCTTTGTTCAAATTCTGTAAAATCTTCAACGGATTTTAGAGCCCTCTGAGAACCAAACAGCCTCTGTATATTTACACCTCTTAAAGATGGAGTGTCAAGACGATGTCTTAGTTCCTGAGGTCTAATGTCGCCAACTAAATGGGTTGCAGAGTTAGTATGGCCATTTACATGGCAATCAAAGCAGGTTACACCTAAATGAGCTTTTTCTGATCTTCTATCATTTGTTGCATTAAACTGTTGTTGTGGGAATGGTGTTACCAGAAGTCTCAGGCCTTCAAGTTGTTTGGGGTTTAATATTCCGTTAAATAATTCAAAGTAGTTATCAATAGTAACAAGATTTCCTTTAGACACATCACCAAGGTCAGTTCTTGTTGTCAGAAATATAGGTGGTGGATATTCAGGTAAAAAGTGTTCTGGAATGTCATAATCCAGGTCAAACCTTGTTAAATCTCTATCTGATTGTGCTTTTACTGCATCAATGTGATGTTGGGGAAATAACATACCTCCTTCATTGTGATTAGGATGAGGTAATGGCATAAAACCACTAGGGAATACCACTTTTTCTTTTATTTCTTCAGGTGTCATTTTAGCCAGGCTGTCCCAGGTAACATTAGGAGGCAATTTAACTCTAACACCTTCCTGAATGGGTTTGCCTTTAAACATTGTTGTTTTAGAAGGTTTATTTTCTAGATTATACCGTTCTTTGAGCAGCTTTGTATGCCTTTGCTCAATATCAGGTTTTTCACCTTTCATTCTAGACATAATTTTTTCAAAAGCTTCTTTCACTATAACAGGTGCATAGCTATTAGGTTGCTCATCTTGATTTTGAGAATATGAAAAATTATAGGCACTTATTAATAGAACAGAAAGCATTGAAATTAGTATTAATTTTTTATACTTAAAAATCATATTTCCCCTCCAGAATAGTAAATTTATAATTATAATATTAATTAATTATTATCAAACAAATAAAATTATTTATAAATAAGTTATAACAAAAAATTTTGTTTTGTACATATGCAAAAAATACCTGCTATAGATTTCCTAACATTAAATCAGATTAAATAAACATTAAATTGTTATAATTTATAGCGGCAAAATTTTTATCTAAAATTTATGTTGCACTTGCTGGTTGATAACAGCCATAACAGTATTAGTTCTTAAGAGTACTAAGATGATAGAGAAATAGTGCCTGGCCTTAATAAGTTCACTTATCAGTCATATTAGGCCTTTCTGCAATAGCCCCTGGCGCTTGATAACCTATAAAACATCAGCTCGCATAGGCCTTTTTATTAATATAACCAGAAAGAGATAGTTTTTAATTGAATAAATACAATATTTACAATTATTTTTAATTGAATAAATTCTTTTATAAAACATAAAATCGATCTTTTTGCTCAAAAATTTTTCCGGATAACTTTTAAGCAAAAAGGATGCACAGAATATATACTACTTTAAAGAATGTAAACACAATTGAATTAAGTTAAAATAAATTAATAAATAATTAAACCCTTGAATTCATTGATAGTTAAGATTCTATGGCATTTAAAATTAATTCTGCTTTTATTAACAAAGCAATTTTGAACTAAAAAAAAACTTTATATAAATGGGGAAATATAATTTTTTATGATCTGAAATTGTGGAGGATTTAGGGGCATGACAATTAATCAATTTAATTTTCAATTTCAAAATAATATATCAAACAATCCGCCAGTTAGAGCGGTTTATGCTGCGCCAATAGGCCCATGGAACCCTGAACCATCGCCATGGCCACCTCAGCCATCGCCATGGCAGCCTAAGCCAAATCCATGGCAACCGCAGCCATTCCCATGGCAGCCTAAGCCAATGCCATTTCCATTTCCTGAAATGCCAGGCCCATGGAATCCAGGCCCATGGAATCCATCTCCTGAGGAGCCTCCGGTCAGAGCTGTCTATGCTGCACCAATAGGCCCGTGGAATCCATCTCCTTGGAATCCATCTCCTGAAGAGCCACCGGTTAGGGCTGTTTACGCTGCACCTTTTGAGCCTGGCGATAGACTGATGTTAAATAACCCTACTTATTTTGCGTAACTCCTTTTACATGTAAATATATTAAATGAAGCCCTCTATTTTAATAAGGGCTTTATTTTTACTTACATTTATACATGAGTAAATTATATTTTTATTGATATAGAGTTAATATGAGGCTTAATAAATATTAAACAGGCATTTTAAGGTTGATAATAAGGCGGAGAATAATCAATGTAAAATTCCTTAAGAAGTAATGATAATTTTGTATCTTCCTTAATAGGTGAAGTGTAATAGTTGGTGTCGAAAAATTTGTATGCGGTTTTCATTGACTGATATTTTTTAGAAAATTGTTTGATCTGAATGGTTTTTGAAATAGTCAAACATTCTTTAGCTTTATCAATATTGCCATCTTTATAAAAGCAGATTCCAAAAAGGTAATATGCATGACTGTCATCAGGGATCTTATTTAGTACAGCATTAAGAAGACTAATTGATTTATTTACTTTGTCTACTTTTAATGCCCCAATTGCACCCAGTGTAATATAATCAGCTTGTTGTCTATAGGCAATATTTTTGTTTTTACTGAAATATGGAATATCAGAAATGCAATTCTCACTTAATGGTACTGATAAAATATTTAAAGCTTTGTTATTACTTTTTTGATAGTCATTAATAAGATTACAACTATGTTTGTTCTCAAGATTAGAGATTTTTTCAATGATTTTATTCTGTTTATTAATTAATTCTTGAAAAGATATTTGTTTATTATTATAAAGATTTTCCAGTGTATTATAGGCATTACTTATTTTTGTTAACTCTTCAAGGGGTCTATTAATAGAATAAGCATAATTATATATTGTTATTATAGCTATTAAGACTATATTAACAGTAATAGAAAATTTAACAAATTTATATAACATTATCTATTTACCATTTATTAAAGTGAATCTTATTTTTATCAAATCTGTTTTCGGTTTCAGGTTTTTCTGCAGGGTGACCAATTGCAACAACAGCAAATGGCATAATACATTCAGGAAGATTGCATAATTCTTTCAGTTTTTTGATACGGGGTTCTCTGGGGTAAATAGCTATCCAGCAGGCCCCAAGCCCCAGGCTATGAGCAGCTAGGAGGATATTTTGTGTAGATAGTGCACAGTCAACAGGAAGATAATCTTTTGCAGCGGCTTTTTCACTATCTGCACATATTAATATTGCTACAGGAGCTTTTTTGATTATTTCAGCCCCCTTATGAACGGTTGGTATTTCATCCATAATGGAATGATCATCTAGAACAATAAATTGCCAGGCTTGCTGATTATTAGCACTTGGCGCATACATTGCTGCTTTTAATATATCGTTTATTTGTTCCTGAGAAACGGTTTCTTCTGTGTATTTTCTTATGCTTCTTCTTGAGATAATTGTTTCAATCATTTAAATAACTCCTCTAAATTAAATAAATATTAGCCTAATTCAAATGTTGTTACTCCAAATATTTTGTCTGTGGGTAGTTCAGGCTTTTGTCTGGTATACATTCTTGCTGTTTCAAAGACCATATTCATATTATATTTTTTTGCAAGACTTACAGCTGCAGCATTAACTTCTGGAGTGTCATAGTAATATTTTTTACCCGGTATATTTCTAATTAGATCAATTAATAAATCTTCGGCTATTAAGTTATTTTCAGCAAATAATGGACCAATTTTATAACCTGATCTACATTTCCTGAGCATTCCATAACCCTGAAGTTTGTTATCTATAATTACAGCTCTTGCAAAACTTTCAGGTTGTTCTATCCATTGTTTTAAGAAAGCAGGCCTGCTAACTGGAAACATTTTATTATCAAATTTAAGTAGATCATTAAAGGCTATATATTTAAGTTCAAGAGTATTTCTAAGATCATAGTTTTCTGCGATTCCTTCATACCGTATGTTTCTATATGCAAATTTGAAACCACTCTTCTTGTAGTTTTCCTGCTGTGCAATAACTCCATCAAGACCAATATTTCTATTGCCTAAATATTTTAAGCCTTCCTGCCAGAGTTTTAGCCCATAACCTTTGCCCCTGAATTCTTCTTTTACAATATAAAAACCTAAAAAGCCAAATGTGTTATCATATGCTACAACAGATACTGTTGCGACGGGTTTATTGTCTAGCTCTCCAATAAGATAGCCATTGGGGTCAGCTTCAAAAAATGCATCAAGATCATACAGGCCAGGGTTCCAGCCTTCTTGAGCTGCCCAATCAATAGCAACATTTAAATCTTCTTTTGACATTGTTCT
>JBFMGH010000448.1:0-7904 GCA_040752795.1 Cyanobacteriota bacterium | reverse complement strand
CGGGGTTTTGTGGTGTGCCTACCCAAAAAACAAACACCCTACTGTAAGCCTGTTACATGAATATCCTCACTTTCATAAACTATCGAAGTGGGGATTTTTCTACTCAAAATACTATCAATCAAAATCACTCGATGTCGTTTGATAGGATTTCGAAAAGATTTACCGTCACAAAGCGAGAATTCAATAAGGATGAAGACGCTTTAAGCCGTTATTTACCTTTTATAGTAAATGTAAACATGCTAATTACACTTGTTGTCTGTATCAACATTATCATCTGCCACACATATTATTGCTGAATCAAGGTTAGTATTAAGGCTGGCATTTGGTTTTAAAACATTATTAATCGCATTCATATCAGGTGATATTATTCCTACATTATCGGCAGATACACTTACATGATTTGCAAGATTTTTAATCTCACCAGAAAGAAGATTAATAAGAATTTTTAATCGTTCATCATCAGAAGTATTGCTTGCAGTAAGCTGAGAATTAATCTGCTTCAGGTAATTATTAAAATTGTTGATGTTATTGCCATCTTCCAAGGCATCACCTATGTCATCAAAAAGGTCTTCTTGCTTGCTGGATAAATCTTTTTCAGGGTTCAAAGAAATTTTTGCGGATTCCTCTTCAAGTTGCTTTTCAAGAGCGGCAATAGCATGGCCTTCATTGGCGAGCTTTTGAATGAGGTCAATATCAACAGAAGTATCTAAATTAGCGACCTGTGAAACAATCTGGTCAAGAAGTGAGCTCAAAAAATCTGTTGTTCCAGAATTTCCGCTTGATTGCAAATAATCATTTAAATCTTCTGGTACTCCCTGTAAAATAAATTCCCCATAATCAATAGTACAAAGTGCATTTTTGCAGGTTCTTACAGGGGTTTCCGGAGTTCCTCCTAAATCCAGCTTATCTGGGGTTGTTGTACTTACAGTACTCGAGGGATTTGAAGTTGTTGTTTGGGCTAAATTTGTTTGTATTGCTATTTTTTTGTTACCAAGCGTTTTATTAAAATTATTAAAATTATCATAAATATTATTACCCATTATAAAAAACAAAGGAATCAGAACCACAGCGATAATTGCAATGATTATTGCATATTGTGAAAGTGAATTGCCCTTTGAAAATTTATTCATCTTCCAGACCTTCCATTGATTTTTTTATAGATAACAATTATTTGATCGTGTTTATAGTACAAATATAAGTAATGAGGCCTAACTTATTGTTTATCAATAATTAGAAATAATCAATAGTGAAAATTCATAAGACTTATCCCACTTAATTCGTTAATTTTTCCTAATTCAAGACATGCGTTCATTGCTTCATCATCAGATTTAGGCTTTAAATAAATTGCTTCTTCATAATACTTAATAGCTTTATGTAGTCTTTTTCTTATTCTATAAATTTCACCAAAATGATAATATGCTGCTGCACTTTTTGATGACAATATGGTTAAACTAGCTACTGTAATGATATTTTAAACAATTTAAAAAATATTGACATAGACACTTACGTAAATATAACAAATTCATTAATCAACCAGGTTAAAATCCTATGATAGAATTTATTTAATAAAAAAGCTATTCTTACTAAGACATAAAAAGCCATCCTTTTGAATTTTTATAAAAAAACGTTTTAATCTACATATGTCTTGTAATTACAGGCTAATTCAAACTAATTAAGGCCCTAGTAATGAAAATAATTTTTGCAACTATTTATCCAGTAAAGATTCCTTTTACAGAGTTATTCAGTCATAGCTTGCACTCTCACATGTTCTCAGATTCAATAATCTTAAAATTAACTACTGATAAAGGTATTACAGGATATGGTGAAGGAGTTGCACGTCCTTATGTTACAGGAGAAACTGTTGAAAAAAGTTTAGATTATATACAAAAGGTATTACTTCCTGTAATTATTAATAAAACTCTTGACAACATTGACCTTAACAAACCATTTAATTTTTTATTATCTATCAATAAATTGTTAAACATTAATGAATCATCTGATATTATTAAATGGAATGCTGCAAAAACTGCTGTTGAACTGGCATTAATAGATTGCCATTTAAAAGAACAAAAAATCTCTTTGAATCATATACTACCAAATGACATCAACGAAGTAATCTATTCCGGAGTAATTTCTTCTGGTACTATTGAAAAAACTGAAAAAATGGCAAAACAAATGAAAGCCCTTGACTTAAAGTATATAAAGATCAAGGTAGGTATTAAAGATGATTATAAAAGAATTGCTATTATAAGAGAAATAATGAATCCTTCTGTATCTTTAAGGTTAGATGCAAATGGTGCATTTAATCTTAAGACAGCCCTTGATTTTATTACATCAATATCAGAATTCAATATTGATTGTATAGAACAACCTATTCCTAAAGGTAATATATCTGAACTATCAAAGCTAAAACTAGATTCTCAAATCCCTATAATGGTTGATGAGTCTATTATTACAATAGATGATGCAAAAGAACTTATCGAAAATGATGCCTGTGACTATTTTAATCTTCGTTTATCCAAATGTGGTGGAATATATAATACACTTATGATAGCTGAAATTGCCAAAAAAGCAAATATTGGTTTACAATTAGGTTGTCAGGTTGGAGAAACAGCTATATTATCTGCTGCAGGAAGATTTGTGGCAGCTTATTTAAACAACCTTAAATTTATTGAGGGATCATACGGTAAATATTTATTATCTGAAGATGTTTCCAGAAATGATATTCGTTTTGGAAAAGGTGGAAAAGCACCAACATTAAATGCAAATGGTCTGGGAATAGATATTATGGAAGATTGCCTAATAAAATATGCAACAAAAATAATAGAACTATAGGAATAAACTAGATATGGGGCAACTATTAAAAGAAACAATAAGTATTAAAGGGAAATCGTTGAAAAAAAGTCTGGATATGGCTTCAAAAGATCCATATTCACATCAAAAAAATTTATTGCTTAATATATTAAAAAATAATGCTAACACTGAATATGGTCAGAAGCATAATTTTTTTAAGATTAACAGTGTAACTGATTATCAAAAGAATGTTCCTATTAATGAATTCAAAGATTTAGAACCATATATAGAAAAAATTAAAAATGGTGACAAGAATATACTAACATCAAATATGCCATTTATGTTTAATTTAACCAGTAGCACAAGTGCTAAATCAAAGTATATTCCAGTAACTAAAGAAATGCAGATCCAGACTACGAACTTAATGCATCAATGGTTATATAGATCTCTGTTAGATCATCCAGGGTTCTTAAATAGCTCTTCTTTCCTGATCACAAGTGCAGCTGTTGAAGGAGAAACTGAGTCTGGTATACCATATGGAAGTATATCAGGAATGATTTATAAAACGCTACCTCAAATTTTACACAGTTCATACGTTGTGCCTTTTGCTGTTGCTGATATACAAGATTACGATCTAAAATATTACATTATAGCTAGGCTTGCAATGGAAACAGATGTATCATTTATTGCAACACCAAACCCTATAACCTTAATAAGAATAGCTGAAGTAGGTATCAAATATCAGGAAGAAATAATTCATTGTATACAAAAAGGTATTCTGTCAGAAAAAATAAACTTTAATGACTATGAAAAAAACATAAACATAATTAATCAAATAAACAGATTGTTAGTTCCAAACCCTAATAAAGCTGAGTTTCTTAGAAATATTATTAAAAATAACAAGATATTATTGCCTTATTTATACTGGCCTAATCTTCAATTGATAGGATGCTGGCTAGGAGGAAGTGTTGGATTTCATGCTGATAAACTATCAGAATACTTTGGCAAAGAGCTTCCAATGAGAGACCTTGGTTATCTTGCTAGTGAGGGGGTTTGTTCAATACCTTATAAAGATAATACACCTTCTGGTATTCTTGCATTAGAAAATAACTACTATGAATTTATACACGAAGATCAAATAGGCCTTGATACTCCTGATATACTACTGTGCCACGAATTAAAATGTGGAGAAAATTATAATATTATCTTAACTAATGAAAGTGGTCTATATAGATATAATATTGGCGACATAATTCAAGTTCAAGAATTATATAACAAATCTCCTGTTATAGCATTTATAAGAAAAAATAATGAAATGCTTAATATTACAGGAGAAAAGCTACATGTAAATCATTTATTAGAGACTTTTAATAGAATAAGGTCCAGAACTAATATTGGTGTAAGCCAGTTTCGTGTGGTTCCTAATTTTTCAAAAGCCTGTTATGATATTTACATTGCTATTGATACAGCTGTACATATTGAAAAACTAAAAGAAGTCTTTTTTCCACTGATAGATGATTATTTAATAGATATAAATATTGAATATAAAAATAAAAGAAAATCAAAACGTTTAAATTCTCCTTGTTTCCACCTCATGAAACCTTGTTGGGAGGAACATTTAAAAAGTATTTTAATACAGTCAGGTCGTAGAGATATTCAATATAAATGGGTTGTAATGTCACCAGAGCCGATTGATTTGGACAGACAGTATATTGACTGTACTATTTTAACAGATGATGACTTTTAATTGACAAGCATTTACAAACTTGTTGTATCTCTAGAGACCAGCATATGATTTGAACATGAGTGATTAAAAGAATAACTTCTGATAAATTCTTGTTTACAACTGTCTATATCTATTATCTGAAATGATTTTTGAGTCTGAATGTATAATTTTTCACCATCTAAAGATGGCGAAAAGGTACCGATATAGCAAGGAATATTTTGATATAAATCTCTGAAGTGCTTTTTTTCTTTTAATTCAATTATTTTTATTAATTGCAAATTCTCCGCCTCTAGAATAAATATAAAGTTAGGAGCACCCATAGCAGCAATTAAATTATTGCCTTTGTGTTTAAAAACATGAAAATTAGTTAACCTGAATAAATCCGGGCTTGTGTATACTCCTATTTCTTTTGGGCCTTCCGGTGTCAATTGATACTTATATATTGAAGCTGGACCTCGAAATTTAAGAGTATAATTAGCATTTATGACTAATTTTACAATATTACTATGCTCAAACTGGAAATTATGATTAGAAAAATAAACAATATTCGGATCATCAGGGTCAAATTGAGCATGAGCAGCAACTTTAAATTGTGAAATAGTCCATTGTTTATTGTTTATTAAATCAATAACAAGAACTTTTGAGTTTATTAGTTCATTATTCTCATCTACAAACATTCCCAATTCGCAAGCAACCAGATATTGTTTATTCTTATTAATTATAATATCGTGCAAATAGTCAACAAAATCCTCTTTCCAGATTTCTGTTGTTTGATTTAATTCTTCATTATATTTAACTATTCGGCTGTGTACTTTTTGAAAAGGATCAAGAGACTTCTTAAGAGAATCATCCAGAGAATACTTCATGTAATATCTGTCTTTTGTGTCAGACATATATATTTGCTGTGAACCAAAAACATTATTACTTTCAGCTTCTTCATTAATATGATATGTCACTAATTTATTTTTACAATCAACTTCCAAATAACCAAAATAAGCCCATAGATTAATTATGTATCTACCATTTCCAAGTTCTGTAACAGTATGTGGTACTGTAAGAAGCATAATCTGTTCAATAAAATTGAACCCGAAGTGATATTTTTGAAATAGACTTTTCAATACAGGAAACTTTTTATGTTTAATATAATTTGCTTGAATGAATCTAGTAAATCCAGGTTCTATTATTTCTTTGTGGCTTATTTCAATGCAAATACCTTTTGAAGTTTTAAAATTAAGAAAATAGTATGCATGTGCACCATAATTCATCTTAAATGTGTCTTTAATTGTTGGAATTATTACCACTGAATCTTGTTGAGGCATTTGATCTAATGAAAATTCGCTAAATTTAGTTTTTAGTTTTATACTTTTCACTATAGTTTCTATTCTCCCTGATATAATTAATATTCAGATTGATATAATTAAAAAATATCAATATTATTGAAATTTACTTAATGATTCTAGCTGCAATACCCTCAATTTCAACCAGCCACCCTGGCCTACAAACAGGTGCATTAACATATACAGCTGGAAGATTTTCATAAAACTTTTCTACTACAGATTTTACTAAATTATAATCAGTAAAATCTCTCAAATAAACAATAAATTTTGAAAGATCTTGTTTTGAAAAGCCTGCAGCAGTTAAAAGTGCTGTAATGTTTTCCAGAGTACGTTCTGTTTGTTTAACAACATCTCCAGGATGCACAATTTCTCCATTTTTATCAATACTTGCAGTACCGGAAATAAATAGATAATCTGCATTACCCATTTCTACAGCAGTAGCCCTTTCAAAGGCAACACCATATAGATCAGTCGGGCTTAAATATTCAGGAGCTTGAATGTAACGTATTTTTTTCTTATCAATACCTGTAACAGACCATACATCCATAAATACACGAGCAAAACGCATTTCACTTCTACCCTGAATGCCTGTACTTGCAATATAATGTGTGTTTTTTGTCAGATTAATTGATTTAAAAACTTCATTTCTTGCTTTTACAATTCCAGGATAATCTGCATCAATGTGAGGAGCATAAATCCACGTTCTTAAAACACTATCTTCAATTGTAGTATTAAAGTATGACAATTTGTTACCTAACAAATTAAATATTGCCCTGGTTTGTTTTTCTGAATTTGAATCTTTGTCTATATCAGGATCAATAATATGTTCTATAAAAATATGTTTAATACCTGATTCTGTATCAAAATAGAATATATTATCTTTTCTGCATTTACTATCAGGAATTATGTTATTGAGACACATACCTAATAATGAAGCTTTTACACTTGATACAGGAGGTTGCTCTATTAAAGAAATGAAAAAGTCTGTATTTTGCCTTTTTTTATGATTGTTAAGTTCATCATAATGATTAATTAGGTCACTGGAAAAAAATCTTTTTACTGCTACAGTTTCATATCCAATTTTTAAAGTCTCAAAGAGCTTTTTTTCAGCATTTTCTATTGTTTGCATCTGAATTGAAATCTGTTCAGGCTTTTCAGGAATAATTGTATAGAAAAACTGTATCCAATTTCCTTCGTTATCAATTAAAAAGCTGTATTTGACAATTGTGCCATCTAATTTTATAGAACCTGTTTTCATTATTCTTAAAACCTCTGGTTAAGCCATCAATATTAAGATACTATATATTACCATAATCCCGGGATTATCCTCTTTACAGATTTGCAATAAGACAAATATTCTTCTCCAAATTCTTCAATCAGCATTTTTTCTTCATAATGTATACGTCTAAACCATGCCATTGGAAGTATTACAGCAGCAACTAATAATGAAAACCACGAATGCAGGAAGATAGGTATTCCTATATAAACAAAAAAAGCACCCAGGTAGCTTGGATGGCGTAAATACTTATATGGTCCGGTGCAAATAATTCTATGATTATTTTGAATAGATAAGTTCATGGTAAAAAATTTACCTAATGTATAGATTGCCCAGCTTCTTAACACAAGTCCTAAAATAATAGCTATTAAAGAAACAGTAGTAAAAATATTCCAATAAACACTTTCAGGAAATCTCAGGTAGGTAGCTTCGCAAATAGTTAACAAAAGAATAATATAAACAGACCAAATAATTTGTATTTCTGTATTATTGTCTCGAGAGTTAGATTTATCTACTACAATTCTATAGTCTGGTTGAAATATTGAGGCAATAATACCAATAATTAATAATATCAATAGTTGCGGAGAGCGCAACATTTCTAAATTTCCCAAAACTGGTAAAATTATCATAATTGAAGAGACAATGAATGCCTTAATAAATCTCTTTATCATAATAAAGATCCTAAATGTCACTATTGTTATTAAATCATAAACCTGCCAATTTATAATATTAAATAATTTTTAACAATACTTAACAATCTTTTTTATACATT
>JBFMGH010000447.1:0-31347 GCA_040752795.1 Cyanobacteriota bacterium | reverse complement strand
TGCCTGCGCAGCAGGCAAAAACACCCTAGAATAATTTAAAGCCATATATCGTTTACTTCTGTGGATTGGTATAGTTTGAATTGAATTATGCTGAACACAACAAAGTTTTACATGATTCCAAAAAATAAAAGAAGTTTGAACTTCGTAGTAGGTTATAGGTGTTGATATGCTTTAAGTTCTAATTCTGTGAACTTACATGCTTTTTGATTGATAAATATTGCACAATTTCAGACCTTTTTCTGTTAAATAATTTTAAGTTAACTTTTTAGCAACCTTTTAAGTTTCAAATTCTGCAAAACTTGTTTATTTTAATATTCTTTAAATTTGACAGGTATTCTTTTAGAAGTAAACTTAACTTCATGAAATCTGAAATTGACTTACTATCCCCCTGTAAAATAATAGTTAGTATTTAAATAGTTAATTTCAGTTTAAAAGGAAGATAATAACGAGAGGTTTAAATAAATATGGCGCAAAAAGCCTTTTTAGGAGTAGATGTTGGCAGTGTAACAACTAAGCTAGCCTTAATTGATATTAATTCACAATACATTGATAGTACTATGTTGCGTACAGCAGGTAAACCTGTTGTTGCTATACAAAAGGGAATGGATGCTATTGTTGAGAATGCCGGCGATGAATATGATGTGTTAGGTGTTGGTACCACAGGAAGCGGAAGGCAGTTAGCCGGAGCTGTACTGGGTGCAGATATTATTAAAAATGAAATTACTGCTCATGCTGTTGCTGCCATTCAACGTATTCCTGATGTTCAAACTATTTTAGAAATAGGTGGCCAGGATAGTAAAATTATTCTTCTAAGAGATGGTATTGTTACAGATTTTGCTATGAATACAGTTTGTGCTGCTGGTACTGGAAGCTTTTTAGATCAACAAGCAAATAGGTTAAACGTTCCTATTAATGATTTTGGTAGTATGTCTTTACAATCAACTTCACCTGCCAGAATTGCTGGTCGGTGTGGAGTTTTTGCTGAAAGTGATTTGATACACAAGCAGCAGTTAGGCTTTCCTGTGCCAGATTTGCTTTATGGCTTGTGTCAGGCACTGGTTAGAAACTATTTGAGTAACCTTGCTCTTGGTAAAGAAATACTTCCAACAGTAACTTTTCAGGGCGGTGTTGCTGCTAATGCCGGGATGGTTAAGGCTTTTGAAGAGGCTCTTGGCGTGCCAGTTGTAGTTCCTGAAAATTTTCAGACTATGGGTGCTATAGGTGCCGCATTGCTGGCTCTTGAAAATTATGAATATACTCAAAAACCTTCATCTTTCCATGGCTGGAAAGTAAAAGATTTAAACTTTGTCTCATTGACTCATGAGTGTTCTGATTGTTCTAACAACTGTGAAGTTATTACCATTGTTGAAGGTGAGTTAGAAGTATTAAATCCTAAATCTCCAAAAGAAGTTAAAGGAAATATAGTTGCTAGATGGGGAGGTACTTGTGGTAAGTGGGATAGAATTGTGTAGTCTCCACTGTAATACCACACTTTACTTTAACCCGGTTTGAAATGTGCTTGTAATATAGAACTTTCTGCTTATGCCTAAGTATATTAAAAATACTTATAAAGACATTGATTTTCTTTCAGATGAAGGAGTTCACGAGTATTTGGAAGATGAATTGTCGAATCTTCCACCTGAAATTATGAAACATGACGTTGCTATGTTGTTGTTTTCCTCTTTGAGAAATAAAAAAACATTAAGAGAAATTATAGAATTAACTAAAGATGTAACCTGGGAAATACTGCCTTATGAGCTTCAGGCTATAGCAGTATGTTTGAAACTTTATAAATGTAAATAGTGTTTAATAAAAGTAATTAATTAACTTTGAGGTTTTATAAATGAAAGTATTAACCGGTACACAAATGGCTGATGTAGACAATAAGGCTATTAATGAATCTAAAATAGATGGTTTAATTTTAATGGAAAACGCTGGAATAAAAGTATTCAAGAAACTGATGTCTTTGATTCAAGAATGGCCGGATAATCAAGATATGCCCTTCAGTAATGTTGTTATAGTATCAGGCAAAGGTAACAATGGTGGTGATGGTTTTGTAATTGCCAGGCATCTTGTGTTAGCTGGTATACAAACTAATGTCTTTGCTATTGAGGAACGTGCAAATTATACTGGTGATGCTTTAAAAAATTATCTTGCTTTTGAAAACTTTGGTGATATAAACCTCGTAACTGAAGATACAATGGAAGATTTTAGAGATGCTGTAATTGAGTCTAGTATTGTTGTTGATGCACTCCTTGGAACTGGAATTAAAGGCCCGGTTGAAGGTCTGTATTCTGAAGTTATAGAAATTATTAATGAATCAGATGGAATTATTCTTTCAGTAGATATACCATCTGGTGTTGAAGCAAATACCGGCAAGGTAGGCAATCTGGCTGTTGAAGCAGACTATACAGTTACTTTTGCAGCTCCTAAACTTGGATTGCTTCTTTATCCTGGTGCTGATAATGCAGGAAAACTTGATATAGAAGAAATTGGCATACCAGATTTTCTGATAGAAAACGCTGAAAGTAATGTCTTTATGACAACAGAATCGTATGTTTTTGACCTTTTGCCCTGGAGACCCGATGATAGTAATAAAGGCACATATGGTAAAGTGCTTACTATTGCAGGCTCTTCAACTATGATTGGGGCCGGTTTATTAACTTCTTATAGTGCCCTTAAAATTGGTGCAGGTCTTAGCACTCTTGCTTCTCCTAAATCACTTATACCTTATTATGCTACTGCCTACCCTGAAATAACTTTTTTACCTCTCGAAGAAACAATTCATAAAGCTATATCTGCTTCAGCTGTAGTGAATCTTTCTGAACGATTAGAAGACTTTCAAGTTATTGTTTTGGGCCCTGGCCTCGGTGTAGATTCTGATACCAGGAACTTTGTTGACTCAATACTAAAAAAAATAATTGATAAAAATATACCTGTTGTTGTAGATGCGGATGCTTTAAACTGTATTGCTGATATCAATAACCTGAAATTATATGGTAATGCGGTTATAACTCCTCATCCCAAGGAATTATCAAGGTTATTAAAAGTTGAAATGAGCGATATACTTGATGATAAAATGAAATACCTTGAGATGGCCTCTCAAAAATATAATACAAATGTAGTCTTAAAGGGGGCTAAAACTTTAATAACTTCAGGAGAGAAAGTTTATATTAATACAACAGGAAATTCGGCTCTTGCTACTGGTGGCACAGGGGATGTATTGTCTGGAATAATTGCCGGGTTAATAGCTCAAGGCTTAAACTTGTTTGATGCTTCAGTATGTGGAGTTTATTTGCATGGCCTGGCAGGTGAAATGGCTTCTGAAGAACTTACAGAATACTCTGTTGTTGCTTCAGATGTTATCAAATACTTGCCTAAAGTGATGCATAAATTATGCTTCCTGTAGAGTTAAGTCCTGATTCTGTTCTGTTTCTTGCTGGTTATTTTGTTTTTCTTCAAGATCAAGCGATTTAAAACCAGTAAGTTCTACCATTGCTTTTAACCATGCTTCTCCTATTACATCAGGATCTCTGTTTATATCAATAGGCTTCCCAATTTTAACTGTTATAGGTCCACGTTTTTTGTCAGAGCCAATTATAGCCAGTGGCAAAACTCTGGTTTTTGTTGATCTTGATAAGTAGGGCATACCCTTATGAATATTCCTTAATATCCCATCTTTACTTCTGGTTCCTTCCGGAAACATGCCCACATACCACCCTTTTTGTAGTATTTCTCTTGCTGTCTTAATAGTTGATTTATCGAGTTTATCTCTATTAACTGCAAAGGCTCCATACATTAATATGAATTGTTTTAGTACCGGAACTTCAAATAATTCTACTTTAGACATGTATGCTACAGGTTTTCTCATTGAAAGCGAGATTATTGTAGGATCAAAATAAGAAAGGTGATTAGAAGCTATTAATAGTGTTTCTCCTTTAGGTATATTTTCTCTGCCATATACCTTTATCCTAAACCATAGTTTATAGAAAGGATAAAGAATAAAGTATATAGTTAAATAATGAGGAATAGCCCTTAGCCAATTATATGTATTTATATTCTTTTTAGTATACTTGCTTGCCATAATCTTTTTCCCTTAACTTGTTAAGTATAGTACTAAATTCTGGGAATGAAATTTTGATCCATCCTGCATTCTCAATTGTAACAGGGAATTTAGCAGCTAGTGAGGCGATAGTAATTGCCATAGCAATTCTATGGTCATCATGGCTTTTACAGATACAATCACCTTCTATTCTGTCTGAACCATTGATAATTAAACCATCAGTCATCTCTTCTATATCAACACCCATTGCTCTTAGTTCATTAGTTATGGCGCTAAGTCTATCTGATTCTTTATTTCTTAGATCCTGTGCATCTTTTATAACTGTAGTGCCTTCTGCAAGTGATGCAGCAACAGCTATAATAGGAACTTCATCTATTAATGTAGGAATTATTTCTCCACTGATTTCCATCCCTCTTAATTTGGCAGATCTTACAGTTATGTCTCCAACAGGTTCACCACATACTTCTCGTTCATTTGATATGGTTATATCTGCTCCCATCTTTTTAAGAACGCTAAGCAATCCGGATCTAGTTGGGTTAATACCTACATTTGTCAGTGTTAGTTCTGATCCATCTATTATAGTGGCTGCTACTATGAAAAATGACGCAGATGAAATATCACCCGGTATCTTAATTTCTTTAGGTGATAATTCAGTTTGCCCTTCTATTGAAATTTTAAGGCCATTTACATCAATATTGGCACCCAGATATTTTAATAATCTTTCAGTGTGGTCTCTTGATTTTGCAGGCTCAATAATAGTTGTTATACCGTTAGCATATAAACCCGCAAGCATTATTGATGATTTTACCTGTGCTGATGCTATTGGCATTTTATATTCAATAGGATGTAATATACCTCCTCTTACAGTGATAGGAGCAACCGTGTTATTCTCTCTTGCTAGAATTTGACTGCCCATCATTGTAAGTGGTTGAATTACTCTGCCCATAGGCCTTTTTTTTAGGCTATGATCTCCAGTTAGAACACTATAAAATGCTTGACCAGATAGAATACCTAGCATAATACGAAGTGTTGTGCCTGAGTTGCCTGCATCTAAAATATCTTTAGGCTCTTTGAAACCTTTTAAACCTTTTCCATGAATAAGTAGCGTTCCACCTGTCAGGTATTCAATTTCAATACCTAATTTTTGCAATATATTAACAGTACTCCTGCAGTCTGCACTGGATGAAAAATTCTTGACATGAAGTTTACCGTTGCAAATTGATCCTAGAATTACTGCTCTATGAGATAATGACTTGTCTGACGGTATTTCAATAGTGCCTGTGAGAGGTGAATTTACTGGAATTACATCTAGTGTATCTATTGTCACTTGTTTGTATCCTTAAATTTCTGTGAAATAAAAATTGTTAATCCTCTAATTTTGTCAACTTATGAGTTTTAACGCCTTTATTTTAAGCTAAATACACTCTGCTGTCTATTGTTTCATGGAAATTGATAACAAAATGAGAAAACCTCTAAAATTGTATTTGGATTGTGTTCTTGCTTAAGTTGTATAAAAAACTGGTTAAAATTTGTAAAAATATATTGTTATTCTCTTTTAAACGAGAAATCCCTCATTAATAATACCAAGTAATAGATACTTTATGCATGCATAAACTTATCTAAAATGCCCTAAAAATCCTTTCAGTTGACAGTATAAAATGTTAGGGCTATTATTTAATTCTGATATTGACCAAAAAGGTGTTGAAAATGGCTGCAAAAAAAGAAAATCGCATAATCATAACTTTAGCTTGCGAAGAATGCAAACGTCGTAATTATAGTACGATGAAAAACAAAAAGAATACTTCTGGCAGGTTAGCAGTTAAGAAGTATTGTCCTTTTGATAAAAGGCATACTGTTCATAAAGAGACCAAGTAAAATTCTAATCAACAAGCGTCCTTAGTTCAGTTGGTAGAACGTCGGTCTCCAAAACCGAATGTCGGGGGTTCAAGTCCTCCAGGGCGCGGTTCTGTTTTATGCATACTTATATCTAAAGGTATTAAACTGTGGTAGCTAAAAGTAATGACTCACAACCTGTTTCTAAAAAGAAGGGCAAGAAAGCACAAGTTGAAGATCCTTCAGTTGGAGAACAGTTAAAAGAATATTTTAAAGGTGTTAGGTCTGAATGGCATAAGATAACCTGGCCAGATAAACAACAAACCTGGCATGAAACTCTGGTTGTTATTGTTGTTACTGCAATAATTACATTATTAATTTATATAATTGATGTAACTTTAAGGTATATTATAGGATTTATTCCTGGTAATTAAGAAAAGATGGATGAAGGTATGTCCGAAAAAGATTTAAAAACTATACAGAGTGATCTTTTAGAAGATCCTTCAGAAGAAGAACTCTATTCTGAAGATTTAGAAGAAATTCTTGATGAAGAACCTGAAGAAGTTGAAGAACTAACACAAGAAGAAGCTTTTGTACCTGGTGAAACTAAAACTGAACTAGAAAAAAAGAAACCTAAAAGAAAACGCTGGTACATAGTTCATACGTATTCAGGGCACGAAAATAAGGTAAAAGTCAACCTTGAAAAACGTATTGAATTTATGAATATGGGTGACAAAATTTTTCGTGTTGAAGTTCCTGAAAAGACTGTTTCTAAAGTCAAGGATGGAAAAAGAGTCGATAAAGATGAAAGGTTATTCCCTGGTTATGTGCTTGTAGAAATGATTATGGATGATGATAGCTGGTATGTTGTCAGACATACACCAGGTGTAACTAAATTCGTTGGAGCAGAACGGAAACCGATTCCTGCTAAAGACTCTGAAATTAAGAAAATATTGCGTAGAACTCAGACAAAAGTTACTAAAGTTGAAATTGATATTCAAATTGGAGATAAAGTTCGTATAATTAGTGGTCCTTTTGCGGACTTCGTTGGCGATGTTACAGAAGTATATCCTGATAAAGAAAAACTTCGTGCCAATGTATCTATATTTGGTAGAGACACTCCTGTTGAGCTGGAGTACAACCAAATACAAAAAGTTTAATTAATTAAGGAAGGATTCAAACCGTGGCAAAGAAAGTACTAGCAAAAATTAAGTTGCAAATTCAAGCTGGCAAAGCTAACCCCTCTCCACCTATAGGGCCTGCTTTAGGTCAACACGGCGTTAATATTATGGATTTTTGTAAACAGTATAACGCTAAAACACAAGACCAGGCTGGTAGTATTATTCCTGCTGAAATTACAGTTTTTGAAGATAGGTCATTTACCTTTATCCTTAAAACTCCACCTGCTGCTGTTTTAATTCGTAAAGCTATTGGTTTAGATAAAGGATCTTCAAGACCTAATACTGAAAAAGTAGGTAAAATAACAAGAGCACAGGTTGCAGAAATTGCAAAAATAAAGATGCCAGACTTAAATGCAACAACACAAGAGGCTGCTGAAGAAATGATACTTGGTACAGCAAGAAGTATGGGTGTTACTTTAGCAGAGTAATTACAGTTATACAGGGGAGCTTTTTAGCGCTAGAACCCTGAGGAGGAACATATGGGAAGATTAACAAAAAAACAACAAATAATACTTGAAATGCTAGAAGAAGTAGATCAACCATGTCTACCAATGGACGCTATTAAAACTTTAAGAAACATTTGTGAGAAAGTTTCTAAATTTAATGAAACTATGGAATGTCATATGCGTCTTGGTATCAATGTAAAACACGCTGATCAACAAGTTAGAAGTACTGTTGTATTGCCTGCTGGTACAGGTAAAACTATTAGAGTCGCTGTAGTGGCTAAAGGTGAAAAAGTTAAAGAAGCTGAAGCAAGCGGTGCCGATATTGCTGGTGGCGAAGATTTGATTGATAAAATTAAAGATGGTTGGTTAGAATTTGATACTTTAATTGCCACTCCAGATATAATGGGGCAACTCAGTAAATTAGGTAGAATGCTTGGCCCTAAAGGGTTAATGCCTAGCCCTAAAACGGGTACGCTAACTTTTGAAATAGCTAATGCTATTAAAGATGCCAAAGCTGGTAAAGTTGAGTTCAGAGCTGATAAACAGGGAATGATTCACGTACCTATTGGTAAAATGAATTTTAGTGATGATGACCTGGCTAAAAACTTTGCTACTCTTACAGATGCTGTCATAAGAGTTAAACCATCTGCAGCTAAAGGTACCTATATAAAGTCTATCTACCTTAGCACAACTATGGGCCCTGGTATTAAAATAGAAACAAACCAGATTGGTAATGAAATAAAACAATATTTAGCTGTATAAAAGTTAATATTCAAAATATACTGTGAAAGCCGCATTCTTGCGGCTTTTGTATATGCCCGGATTATTCACAAAGTTTCGGAAATAGATCTTTGCCGAGGGCTCAAAAGGCCCGCTCCGCGGGCCTTTTGAGCCCGATCCTCTAAAACCTGGTTTCTGTTAAATATTTACAGTGTGTTAAATGCATAAATCTTTAACTTAAGTCATTACTTGAGCCTTGAGGGTTTGTAACAAATTTACGAATTAACCGGGTATGGAGTGGTTTTTAGTATATATAAGTATTATTTAATAAAATATAATAAATTACTGACAAGCTGGGGGAAGGCTAAAAGACTGCTGTTCTGCCTTTTTTGGCCCGGGAGTCTTCTATGAGTTTTGTGTTATTCCGAGTATCAATATAGATATGTATAAGTCTTACGATATAATTTATTTGTTTGAAAATTGAATCTTTTGAGGTGATAAATGCAGAAATTACTTTGTAATAAAAATACTTTATTGTTGATTTTCGTTATATTACTATTAAACTCTAATATAGTAGCTACATGTCAGGAAGATATCCTTGTAAATAAAGATAATAGTACTATTCCTACGCCAAATTATACTTATAATTATCTTTATGCTGATCCAAAAAATCTTAAAGATGATTATATAGACGAAGCAAACCTATCTTATGATAAATATAATCTGCCTATTTATGCCACTGATAGGTTAGTACCTGTTAATAGCTCTTTTTTAACAACTCAACTTGATAAAGCAATATTGTATAATACAGTTGTAGCTGGTTCAGAAACTTTAAGTAATCCGTTAATACAAATACTAATAAATGATGATAAGGCAGTAGAGGATAATAAGCATTATGCTGATGCAATACCAAGAAATGACAAATTAGGCTGGAAAACAGATGAAAGGTTTATTCAGTTTGCAAATATTGCTAAGCTCGAAAAAGAAAAGCGAGGAGAACTCTCACCAGAGTTAGTATCTTCTTTGAAAGCAATTATAAATGAATATTATATATTGCCTGATACTGAAAATGATGAACAAGAAGTGTTAAAATTATCTGTTCCTGATGTTAATTTTAAAAAACCAGGATTTAATATTTCTGATGATTATATTAAAGCAGCGAATCATATTGTAGCTAACTGGAAAAACTTAGTAAGAAGAACCCCTCAATCTACAAAAAGTAGTTTAATTCCTTTGCCCAGGCCTTATATAGTTCCTGGTGGCAGATTTAGAGAAATTTATTACTGGGATAGCTATTTTACAATATTAGGTTTAAATGAATCTGGCTTAAAAGGATTATCCAGAGGAATGGTTGAAAATTTTATGTACCTTGTTAAACAGTTTGGGTTTATTCCTAATGGAAACCGTATTTATTATTTAAGCCGTTCTCAACCACCATTTCTTGCTATGATGGCAGAAGAAGTTAGGCCTGATGATTTATCAAGTCCTTCTAACAGGGTCTGGTTAGAAGATGCATATAGAACTATAACCCATGAATATTATAATAATTGGATGGATCCATATTCACACTATGTGCCATCAATAGGCCTGAATAGATATTATGATGCAGTAGGTGCAAAAAGGCCTGAAAGCTGGGGAACAGATAACTTGAAAACATCAAATACAAGAGATTTTTATCAGCACGAACGAGCAGAATGTGAATCAGGCTGGGATTTCTCTAATAGGTTTGATCAGAGGTCAATGGATTTTATTCCTGTCGATCTTAATTCTCTTTTATATAAGTATGAAAAGCTGTTTGAAAAATGGGCAAAACTTCTGGGTAAAGAAGAAGAAGCAAAAAAATGGGCAGATGCTTCTGAAAATAGAAAAAAACAAATGAATAAATATTTATGGAATGAAAAAGAAGGTATGTTCTTTGATTATGATATGAAAAATCAGGTGCAGTCTTCTTATAAAAGCCTTGCGACAGTTTACCCTTTGTGGGTTGAAATGGCTACACAGAAGCAGGCAGAAGCTGTTAAAAATAAGGTTATTACAGAGTTTGAATTTAATGGTGGTGTTGTTACATCTCTTGATAAAACACATAAAAACCTTCAGTGGAATTATCCTAACGGATGGCCACCTCTTCAATGGTTAACTATATCTGGTTTGATTAACTATGGTTATAATGAAGATGCTAAAAGAATTGCTAAGAAATGGGTTGATCTTAATACAGAATATTACAAAAAGCTTGGTAAATTTGTTGAAAAATATAATATTGTTGATGAAAATATTGATACTACTGGCAGTTATCCTAACCAGGATGGTTTTGGCTGGACAAATGGTATCTATCTTAAGATACTGTCAGATATTCTATCGAAATAGAATACACGGTGTCGTTTTCCAGTAAAACCACGACATTACGCTTATAATAAATTATAAGCAGTCTCTTGTAAGTGTATAATTATAAACTAATTATAGTTCTAGCCATAGTTTTTCGTATGGTTTAAGTTGCAGAGAAATTTTATTTCCATTAAGTTTATATTTTACAGAATGTTTAGTAAGTAAATCGGTTGCATTGTCTAAGTTTTTAAGTTTGTCTATTACGCTTTTATTTATTTCGAAGGTTACGTCAGTTTTTTTATCTGAAAGGTTGTTTATGATAAGAACATTTTGTCTGTCTGATGTTCTTAGATAAGCTAATACAGTTGGCTTATTAGCGTTAGCATTTTCAAGTTTGCCTCTTCTTATAGCATAGTTTTCTTTTCTAGCTCGTATCATATTTTTAACTGTGTCGTAGATTTCAGATTTAAATTTATCCTCATTTTTTGATGCGTTATAAAAATCTTCTTTAGTGATTGGGCCACGGTTAATATCTCTGCTATCGTAGAAACTAATTACTTCGATATCTTTATCGGATTCTTTTTGAACCTTTTCACGATCTTCTGCAGCTTTTTTGGCGTATTCAAAGTTATTTTGTGCGCCTATTTCATCGCCGTAATAAATTATAGGCATTCCAGGAAATGAAAGAAGCAGTGAAAAAGCGAGGCCTATTTTTCTAGGGTCATTATCAAGGAAATTAGCCAGCCTACCGCTTACGCCAAGACCCTTCCTGAATTCTTGTCCTTTGTCTATTATGCTATCATAAATAAGTTTTCTTGTCTCAAGATCGACCATTTCTAGGGTTAGTTCATCATGAACTCTTAAAAATATTGCCCATGCAGCAGTATCAGGGACATTAGGTGTTACTTCCATAGCTTTCCAGAAAGGTTTACTTTCTCCTGTTATTAGCGAAGCCCATATTGCAGGCATAAGAGGGAAATGGTAACCAACTTGAACCTGATCAGTTCTAATAATTTCTTTATTAGTATTCAGTTTAATTTTATATTCTTTACCGAAGTATAGTAGTATATCCTTAGGTGGCAAGAGGCTTTCCTGCCCAAAGTAAGGCAAGATATCATTTGGCCACTGGCATGCTTCTGCTAACATAATTGATCTTGGTGCTATAGCCTGTAAGAAAGAGCTGAGGAGTTTTACAACCTCGTGAGTTTCTTCGAGGTTTTCTGATGGCGACCCCTCTTTTTTAATGAAATAGGGTATTGCATCTATTCTGAATATGTCAACACCCAGATTTGACCAGTATGTAATAATATCCAGTACTTCATAAAGAACTTCAGGATTTTTCCAGTTTATATCAGGCTGAAATGGGTAGAAAGTATGGTATACATAATAATCTTTGCCTTTTATGTTTACTTTTCTCCAGTGATTTTCACAAATATCAGGGAATATTAGCCTTCTAGAAGATATTTGACCGTTTTCTTCGGTATAATCTATGATAATACCTTTCTGTTCATCTCTGTATCGTTTATATTTTGGAGGTTTATCGCTGTATATGAAAAAGTTAAGTTTATCAGTATCTCCTTTTAGTGCTTCCTGGAACCATTTATGTTGATCAGAAAAATGGTTAAGTATCAGGTCAGCCTTGACTTTAAACCCTCTTTTTCTTGCTTCATATACAAATTTGCTAAATTCTTCACTTCCTCCAAGGTCATTTCTTACATTTTTAGGGTCTCTAACATCAAAACCAGCATCACCCATGGGTGAATCCATAAAAGGAAGCATATAGATAGTTGTTACACCAAGGTCTTCAAGGTAGTCTAGCATATCAATAAGACCTTTAAATGTATTTGGTGAGTTTTTATCTTTTACCCCATAATGGTCAACATAAAACATATAAATGATTTCGTCTTTATACCAGTCTGATGGTCTGTTGAGATCTTCCTGGTGGAGTTTTATAGCACGCCTATCTTTTGCCCCATTAATGATTTTTAAAACGTTATCATAAATTTCATCAACTCTGTCATCACCGTAAATTTTTGCAATAGACGACTTAATATTGTCTTCAAGTTCCTGAGGCACTTTAGAGCTGATTTCTATAGTAATGTTTTCTCCTTGACCTATACCAGGTTGAGAAAGATCAACTTGTGCTAAGGCTATGTTATAAGTATTTATGAATAGTAATAAAGTAGCAATAATAGCTGATATTGTCTTGTGTATAATCTTATTTCTTAGCATTAATAAAACTCCTTAATTTTCAAATAACTATTTAAAGACTATTGTGGTTAAAAGTTATTTAAAAATATAACATAACTTAATAAATTACATTTGCTACACAATGTTATATAAAAGTATTTGTTTTTCTGTTTATTAATAAAGTTAAAAAGAGTTTATCAGTTGATTTTGGAATTTTTCAGAAAAAAGTTTTGCAAATGGTCTGTAAAACATAAAGTAAATATAAGTAAACTTTTAAATAGAAAAATAAGGCTTAGTGCTTGAAAGAAAGATAACTCTCTGTTAATATTTCAGCTTAGACAAACAAAGACCGCAGACAGTAGGTAACGAAAGTTTAAATGGCATTAACACCAGCCTACCGAGGTCAAATGCTAAATAATATAGTATTTGAGTATCCATTCTGTGGCTATAGTGTGTCACAGAATTTTTTAATATTAACTGAAGGGAGGTAGCAGTAATATGGGCAGCAAGCCAGTTAAGGCTAAAAAAATAGAGGAAATTAAAGAAGAGATTACCCGATCTAGTGTTGCCATAGCTACTGATTATAGAGGCTTAACTGTTGAAGAAATAACAAGATTAAGACGTAGTTTGCAAGATAATGATGCAGAATATACTGTAGTTAAAAATACACTTGCAATACGTGCTGTAAAAGATACTGATTATGAAGGGCTTACAGAGTTTTTTGTTGGTCCTACAGCACTGGTTTTAGCACATAATGATCAGGTTGGGCCTGCAAAGGCTTTGTCTGAATTTATGAAAAAAGCTAAAAAGGTTTCCATCAAGGGTGGAATGATGGATGGTAAAGTATTAAGCGAAGATGATGTTAAACAATTAGCAGACTTACCATCTATAGAAGAGCTTTATGCTAAGATGCTTGGCAGTATTAATTCTCCTGCCACCGGTCTGGTATCTTGTATCAATGGTGTTGCAAGAAATCTAGTAGTTTGCCTGGATCAAATTCGTGAACAGAAAGAAAAAGCGTAGTATTTATTAAGAATTTTGAGAGGAGATAAATATGAGTACAGTAGTTGATGAAATCTTAGAAAAAATTGAAAAACTGACCCTTTTAGAAGCCGCAGATTTAGTTAAAAAAATGGAAGATAAATTTGGTGTTAGTGCGGCAGCGGCACCAGTTATGATGGCAGGCCCAGCAGGCCCAGCAGGCCCAGCAGCGGAAGAAGAAGAAGTTGATGTAAGTGTAATTCTTGTATCAGTAGGTAATGAGAAAATTAAAGTTCTTAAAGAAATCCGTGCTATTACAGGTCTTGCTCTTAAAGAAGCAAAAGAGCTTGTTGATAACCCACCAAAACCTGTTAAAGAAGGCCTTAAAAAAGAAGAAGCAGCTGAACTTAAGAAGAAACTTGAAGAACTTGGTGCAACCATTGAAGTTAAATAAGTTTTTGATGGTTCAATTTTGAGTAAAAAATTTGTTTAAATTGTGTAAAGATCATCTTTACACAATGAAAACTATTGAAACAAGCTGTTTATTAAAGAAACAAGGCTTCCATGGGTAGATTTTATTCTACCCTTTTGTAATAATTTATGTTTTACATGCATTGACAGTTATGCTTGATCCTATACTATTGATGTTATCCTTGATAATGGATGTTTTGTTTTATTTAGAATTAAAGTTATAACTTTATTGCTAATTTGAGTGCAGCGTATATAGGCGAGGTAGATAATGACGGTCAAAGTTAAGCCCCGTGTTATTCCTTACGAAGGTATAGCATTCTCTCATATTTCCGAACTACCGGATTTAGCAGAGATTCAAAAGAACTCATTTAATTGGTTCTTAACCGAAGGTTTAAAGGAGGAATTGTTGTCATTTTCTCCTATTAAAGACTATACAGGTAAATTGGAATTACACTTTTTACCTAATTACACTTTTGATAATCCTAAGTACTCTGTTGAGGAAGCAAGGCTTCATGATGCTAGTTATACAAAACAATTAAGAATCATGATGCGTCTGGTTAACAGGGATACTGGTGAAATTAAGGATCAGGAAGTCTATGTGGGTGATATTCCCATGATGACTGATAAAGGTACGTTTATTATAAACGGAGCCGAAAGGGTTGTAGTAAGTCAGATTGTAAGATCTCCTGGTATATATTATAAAAAAGATATTGCTCCAAATGGTAAGAGGATTTTTAATGCTACTTTAATCCCTAACCGTGGTGCATGGTTGAAGTTTGAGACGGATGTAAACGATATACTCTATGTAAAAATTGATAAAAATCGTAAGATCCTATCGTCAACACTTCTAAAAGCACTTGGAATTAGTGTAAATGAAATGTCGACGCTATTCAGGCATTCTGACTTTTTAACCAAGACACTTGATAAAGATACAACTGAAAGTGGCGACGATGCTTTAATAGAAGTATATAAAAAATTAAGACCTGGTGATCCTCCATCCGTAAGTGGTGGTAGAACTATTATTGAAAGTAGATTCTTTGATGATAAGCGTTATGATCTGGGTCGTGTAGGTAGATATAAGCTTAATAAAAAACTTGGTTTGAACTTACCAGAAATACAAAGAACTTTATCTGTTCAGGATATTGTTGCAGCTATAGATTATCTGATTAGTTTACACTACGATGATGGTTATGTTGATGACATAGACCACTTAGGTAATCGTCGTATTCGTTCAGTAGGAGAGCTACTACAAAACCAATTTAGGGTTGGTTTAACTCGTCTTGAGCGTATAGTTAAAGAAAGAATGACGCTTCAGGATGCTGATACTTTAACGCCTAGCAACTTATTAAATACCAAGCCTCTAGTTGCTGCGATTAAAGAGTTTTTCGGTTCATCTCAGTTATCACAGTTTATGGATCAAACGAATCCATTGGCAGAGCTAACACATAAACGCAGATTATCTGCGCTGGGGCCTGGCGGCCTTGCAAGAGAGAGAGCCGGTTTTGCTGTTAGAGATATTCACCCCAGCCATTATGGAAGGATATGCCCGGTAGAAACTCCTGAAGGCCCAAATGCTGGTCTTATTGGTAGTTTAAGTACACATGCGAGAGTTAATTCTTATGGTTTTATTGAAACTCCATATAGAAAAGTTCATAATGGAATAGTAAAAGACGGTATTGATTACTTATCAGCAGATGAAGAAGATAACTTCAGAGTTGCCCCTGGTGATGTTAAGCTCAATTCAGATAAAACTTTTGCAGATCATATCGTTCCTATTCGTTATAAATCAGAGTTTACACTATCAGAAAGTAATAAAGTAGATTATGTTGGTGTATCTCCCATTCAGATTGTATCTGTAGGAACAGCTTTGATACCATTCTTAGAGCATGATGATGCTAACAGAGCACTCATGGGTTCTAACATGCAACGTCAAGCTGTACCATTATTAAAATCTGAAAGACCATTAGTAGGTACTGGTCTGGAAAAACGTGCAGCACAAGACTCTGGAATGGTTATTGTTTCTAGAGATGAAGGCGAAATAATTAAAGTTACTGGTGATGAAATTCAAGTTCGAGGAGAAAATGGTATAGCCAAGTATCCTTTGATGAAATATGTACGTAGTAACCAGGATACATGTTTAAACCAAAGACCAATTGTTAAACTTGGTGATTATATAAACAAAGGTGATGTAATAGCTGATGGTGCTGCTACTGATGCTGGAGAATTGGCTTTGGGTCGTAATGTTCTTGCTGCTTTTATGCCATGGGAAGGATTTAACTATGAGGATGCTATATTAATAAGTGATCGTTTAGTTCATGATGACGTATTTACAAGTATTCACATAGAAAAGCTTGAAATAGACGCAAGGACAACAAAACTTGGCCCTGAAGAGATAACTCGTGAAGTTCCTAATGTTTCTGAAGATAGTTTAAGACACCTTGATGAATTAGGTATAGTTCGTATAGGTGCTAGAGTATATGCCGATGATATTTTAGTCGGAAAGATTACACCTAAAGGTGAGTCTGAGCATCCTCCAGAAGAAAAATTATTAAGAGCTATCTTTGCTGAAAAAGCAAGAGATGTAAGGGATAATAGTTTGAGAGTTCCACACGGTGAGGGTGGACGTGTTTTAGATGTTAAGGTTTTTGATAGAGAAAAAGGTGATGAGCTACCACCTGGAGCTAATACAGTTATAAGAGTATATATTGCTCAAAAAAGAAAAATAAGTGTTGGCGATAAGATGGCAGGAAGACATGGAAATAAAGGTATTATTTCGCAAGTTTTACCTAAAGAAGATATGCCATTTTTACCTGATGGTACTCCAGTTGATATAGTCCTAAATCCTCTCGGTGTACCAAGCCGTATGAATGTAGGACAAACTTATGAAACATTATTAGGTCTAGCGGCTCGTCTTCAAGGAGTGTATTATGAAATACCTCCATTTGATGAAATGTATGGAGAAGAAGCTTCCCGTCATATGGTTAACAGAGAAATCTTAAAAGCAAAAGAATCATCAGGCAATGATTGGCTTAGAGATGATGGAAAGGTTAGCTTATATGATGGTAGAACAGGAGAACCTTTTGACCAACCAGTATCAGTTGGTTATATTTATATGTTGAAACTTGTTCATTTAGTAGATGATAAGATACATGCGAGAAGTACTGGCCCTTATAGCTTAGTAACTCAACAACCACTTGGCGGAAAAGCTCAATTTGGTGGTCAACGTTTTGGAGAAATGGAAGTATGGGCGTTAGAAGCATTTGGTGCTGCTTATACACTTCAAGAAATGCTGACAATTAAATCTGATGATGTTAATGGTCGTAGTAGAGCTTATGAAGCTATTGTTAAAGGAGATAATTTGCAGCGTCCTGGTATACCAGAATCTTTTAAAGTTTTGGTTAGAGAACTGCAGAGCATTGGTCTTGATATAACAGTTGCCAAAAAAGGTGGTATTGAAGTCGATCTTATGTCTGATAGTGAATCTGTAAGAAAGACAGCACCAAAAAGAACTATTAGTGATATTGACTCAGAACTTCTGAAAATTGATTTGTTTCCAACACCACCAACATTAGGTGACTAGTTTCTGTCTGATTGACTGTAGTTGTTGACTTAAAATAACAAGGGAGAAGAAATGAGTACTAGTATAGATTATTTTGATTATATAAGAATCGGTATAGCATCTCCTGAAAGAATTTTAAAATGGTCATTTGGTGAGGTAACTAAACCAGAAACCATTAACTATCGAACTTTAAAACCTGAAAGAGATGGTCTATTCTGTGAAAGAATATTTGGTCCATCAAAAGATTGGGAATGCTACTGTGGTAAATATAAAAGAGTCAGGCACAAAGGTATAATCTGTGAACGTTGTGGAGTAGAAGTTACTGACTCTAAAGTTAGAAGGCATAGAATGGGGCATATAAAACTTGCTGCCCCTGTTACTCATATTTGGTATTTAAAAGGTATACCTAGTTATCTTGGTTTATTACTCGATATGTCTTTAAGAGATCTTGAACAGGTTATATATTTTAATGCTTATATAGTAATTGATCCGGGAACTACAGAATATAGTAAATTTCAGCTTCTTACAGAAGAAGAATATGACACAATTTTTGAAGAGAATGAAGAAGCAGAAATAGAAGTAGGTATTGGAGCAGAAGCTATAAAGATTTTATTATCTGAATTAGATTTACCTCAAATGGCTGACCAGATCAGAAATGAGCTTGAAGCAGTTGGTGGATCAGTTCAGAAACGTGCTAAATTAATTAAAAGACTTAGATTGCTCGAGGCTTTAATTAATAGTAACACTGATCCAACCTGGATGGTTTTGGATGTATTACCAGTTACACCTCCTGATTTGAGGCCCATGGTACAGCTGGATGGTGGAAGATTTGCTACCAGTGATTTAAATGATTTGTACCGTCGTGTTATTAACAGAAATAACCGTTTGCAGAGACTATTAGAAATGGGAGCTCCTGAAATTATAGTACGTAATGAAAAACGTATGTTACAGGAAGCTGTTGACGCTTTGATAGATAATGGCCGTAGAGGTAGAACGGTTGTTGGGCCTAATAATAGACCTCTGAAATCATTAAGCAACATTATAGAAGGTAAACAGGGAAGGTTTAGACAGAATCTGTTAGGTAAAAGGGTTGATTATTCTGGAAGAAGTGTTATTGTTGTTGGCCCAAAACTTAAATTGCATCAATGTGGGTTGCCTAAAGAGATGGCTATTGAACTATTTAAGCCTTTTGTTGTAAATAAACTTATTGAAAGAGGTATTGTACAAAATATTAAGTCTGCTAAGAAAAAAATAGAGAGAGCAGAAAACGTAGTATGGGATATATTAGAAGAAGTAATTGAAGGGCATCCAGTTATGCTTAACCGTGCACCTACACTTCATAGGCTTGGTATTCAAGCCTTTGAACCAGTGTTGGTTGAAGGTAGAGCTATTCAGTTGCATCCGCTTGTTTGTACTGCCTTTAACGCAGACTTTGATGGCGACCAAATGGCTGTGCATGTTCCATTATCAATTGAAGCTCAGACTGAAGCTAGAATGTTAATGATGTCAACTAATAATATATTAATCCCAGCTACTGGTAAACCTGTAATTACACCAACACAGGATATGGTGTTAGGTATATACTATTTAACACTTGATAACCCTGCTTGTGAAAGTGAGCCTAAAAGATATTTTTACAGCTTACAGGATGCATTAGCAGCTCATGAGGCTGGAGTAATTTCGATACATAGTAAAATAATAGTTCGTATGGAAGATGGTGATAAGGTGTCAACAACACCTGGAAGAATAATCTTCAATGAAGCTGTACGCGAAGCAGTTCTAAATGCTTAAAAATATGGTTTCTTTGGATAGCTAGTGAAATAATAAGAGGTATTTTATAAAGATGAGCATTATTCCAAAAACAGCCAAAAAACAAGTTGAGTATATAAATTATACTGTTGATAAAAAAGGTTTAAATAAGTTACTTTCTAAGATATATAGAGAATATGGTGCTGCAAAAACCTCATTTTTAGCTAATGCACTGAAGGATCTTGGTTTTAAATATGCTACTAAAGCTGGGGTAACTATTTCTATAGAAGACCTTGATGTACCTCAAGTTAAAAAGAAACTGCTTTCAAATGCTGAGAATGAAATTGAAAAAGCAATGCAGCGTTACTATAAAGGTGAAATTACTGAAGTAGAAAGATATACTAAAGTTATTGATACCTGGAGTGAAACTACTGCAATGTTAACCCAGGAAGTTGTAAATAATTTTAATAGATTAAATTCAATTTACATGATGGCATTCTCGGGAGCGAGAGGAAATATAAGCCAGGTATCACAGCTTGTGGGTATGAGAGGTCTGATGGCAGATTCTCAGGGGCAAATTATTGACTTACCAATTAAATCAAACTTTAGAGAAGGCCTGAGTGTTACAGAATATATTATTTCTAGCTATGGTGCAAGAAAAGGTCTTGTTGATACTGCTTTAAAAACAGCTGACTCTGGATATCTAACAAGGCGTCTGGTTGATGTAGCACAGGATGTAATTATTCAGTGTGAAGAATGTAACACGGACAAGTATATTTTAATGACACCTATATATGAAGGTGACAAGATTATTGTTCATATTAAGGAACGTTTGGTTGGAAGAACATCACTTGATGATATATATTCTGATGACGGTGAATTATTAATTGCTGTTAATGAGATATTTGATGTTGATACTGCTGAAAAAGTTGAAGCACATGGCATTACAGAAGTTAAAGTAAGGTCTCCGCTAACTTGCAACCTTGATTATGGAATATGTCAGAGTTGTTATGGTTGGGCTTTAACAAACAACAAAGTCGTTGATATTGGTGAAGCGATTGGTATTATTGCTGCACAAAGTATTGGGGAGCCTGGTACACAGCTTACCATGAGAACATTCCACACAGGTGGTGTATTTAAAGGCTCTTTAAATATTCAAAAAATTGTTGCAGAAGAAGATTGCGAAGTTGTTGAAACTATTAAAACCCGTGAATTTAGAACCCGTCATGGTGACATTGTTAATACACCAGTTCGTGATGGTAATATTTTAGTTAAAAATGATTCCGGCGAAATGAAAGAATATCACGTACCATATGGTGGTTATATTCATCATGAAAAAGGTGCAAGAATTAAAAAAGGTGAAGTTGTACTTGAATTTGATCCTGGTGCTGGTGGCAGAGGTGATACTGGTCGTTTAACAGAAAAAGCTACAAAAGATATTACGGCAGATTTAAGTGGTCAGGTTTTATTTGATGGCTTTGTTGCAGACGAAAAACGTGATAGACAGGGTAACATTACAAGAACTGCTAACAGAGGTGGTATAATCTGGGTTCTTTCAGGTGACGTTTACAATATGCCAACGGGCGCATCATTACTTGTTGATAATGAGCAAGCGATTGTTTCTGGTGAAATTCTGGCAGAAACTGTTACAACAAGCGAACATGGTGGAGAAGTTCGAATTGGAACTGAAATGGAAACTGAAGCAGTTACACTTGGTGATGAAGAAATTGAAATAATTCGTGTTGGTAAAGAAATTACAGTTGTAATTGCATCTCTTTCACCTAGTAATGCTCATCTTGAAACTACAAAAAAAGAACAAATGTGGGTAGTTGATGATGTTGAAGAAACTTATATAATTAAATCACCTGCTGGAACTATTGTAGAAAATGGCATGATTATTGCCGAGCTTATTGATGATAAATATACTGTTGCATCAAGTGGTGAAATACGTTATGAAGATATAGAGGTTGATGAGAGAAGGATTGTTACATCTCCTGGTAAGCTTTTATTTATACCTGACGAGGTTCATCAGATTAGTAAAGATGCTGCTCTTAAGCTGGTTGAGTCGGGAACATACGTTGAAGCTGGTACAGAAGTTGTCAAAGATGTTAAAGCACACATTGATGGCATTGTTGAAATAATTGAAGACAATGATATTATTCATGAAGTAATAATTAGACCTGGAGAAATGTATCAAATTGACGATATTGCAAAAATTGAAGTTGAAGATGGCGATATAGTTGAAGCTGGTACTATGGTAGCTCCAGGAATTGAAGCTAAAGAAAAATGCTTAGTTAACATAAATATTAAATATGACTCTGGTGTGGATTTGGATTTAGATGATGATGAAGACGATGAAGATGTTGATGTCTCTAATAAACCTGCATACTTGCTTTTAAGACCTGTTCAGGAGTTCGATATACAGCAAAGAGATATTTCAATTAAATTTGAATCTATTGGAACTGATGAAGAGTTAATTTCTATTGTACCTGTAACACAGCTACAGTTTAGAGATGGTGATAGAGTAAGGCAACTTACAGGGGCCTCTTTAACTCGTACATCTCTTGTTTTACAAATGCAAGGGTACCTTTCTCATTTGAAAGGCCTTGTAGAATTTGATCCTAAGGATGCAGAACCTGAAGATCAAAACCTTAAAATAGTCGTATTAGAAAATTTAATTGTTAGAAGAGAAATTGTAGACCCGACAAGGGCTACAACTTCAACTCAAACACAGCTATTGGTTAAAGATGGTCAATATATTGAACCTAAAACACCTGTTGCTAAAACACAAGTACTTGCTGAACATACTGGTAAGGTTTGTTTTAACGTAACAGAAGATGCAAAAGATCTGAGAAGAATTTTAATTCTGACACCTGAGCAAATAACTAAAATACCTCTTGAGGGTCAAAAAGCGATTGTCAAAGAAGGTGAATTTGTAAGAATGGATCAAAAAATAACTGATGAAGCTAAAACTATTGCTTTCTCAGGCCAGGTTGCTGGAGTTGATAAAAATGATTTACATGTTAGGTATGGTAGACCATATTTAATAAGTGCTGGAGCTCAATTACAGGTTAATACAGGTAATTTTGTGCAGCGTGGAGACCTGGTTGCTACGCTTATTTTTGAAAGACTGAAAACTGGTGATATCGTTCAAGGTTTGCCAAGGGTTGAAGAACTATTGGAGGCCAGGAAGCCTAAAGAAAGTGCGATATTAGCCGAAGAAGATGGTGAAGCTGAACTTGAATATGATGAAGATCTTGTCAGGCTTTTCATTGTTAATGAAAGTGGAAGACAAGAGATAAAAATTCCGCTTGGCTCTAATATTATTGTTACTGATAAACAGAAAATTGTTAAAGGGCAACCATTGACTGATGGCCCGTTAAATCCGCATGATGTTTTGAGATTGAGGGATGTTGAAGCAGTTCAGCAATATTTAGTTGATGAAGTTCAACGTGTATATCGTTCTCAGGGTGTAGATATTGCGGATAAACATATTGAGGTTATTGTCCGTCGTATGACCAAAAAAGTTAGAATTGATGAGTCTGGTAATACACAATTACTACCAGGAGAATTGATAGAAGGTCATATTGTTGACGAAGAAAATAGAAATATTGAGCAAATGGGTGGTCAGCCTGCTGAATATCACCCTATCTTACTTGGCATTACTAAAGCAAGTCTTAAAACAGATAGCTTTATATCTGCGGCCAGCTTCCAGGAAACTACAAGAGTATTGACTGAAGCTGCAGTTGAAGGCAAAAAAGATATGTTGAGAGGCTTGAAAGAAAACGTTATTATTGGTAGGTTGATTCCTGCTGGCACTGGCTTCTATCATTTGAACTTTGCAGATGATAAACCTGCTGAAATAATTGAAGATAAAATGCCAAAAACAACTTCCAGAAAACCTTCAGCCATTTTAGAAGAAATTGAAGGAATGTTTGGATCTCCTGATTTTACTATTGAGTAATCTTATAAGTTTATAAATAAATTAAACAAGGCTATCGTTTTTACGGTAGTTTTGTTTTATTGCAAATAATAAAAGCCCCCTGCTATAAGGGGGCCTATCGTCGGCCTAAATTATCCCTAACACTGTCACTGAATTCTAGCTACATAGATAACAAGCTAATGCTGTTACACTCAGGTTATCTATAATTAGGTTTAGCTTCTTTGTATATGATTTAAGCTGTGAAATTTGTAGTAATACATTGCTATTTTTAGTATCAACTTCTTGTAAGAAGTCGTTTAGTTGCTCTTTGCTTATTGGCGGTGATTTTGGTAGTGACATAATAAGGGAGTTATAGTTTATATTGTTGAAATTATAGGATATAGCTCCTTGTGGTATAATTTCATCCTTGTTAAATTCATTTAACTCAGTGTAAGGAATCTTTTTTGCAATATCTTTGATTTTTAAGATATTTTCTGTAATATTGTTGTATTTTGTGTCATACGACTCTAATGAAATGTCTTTAGTTTCAATCAGTAGTTTTTGAATAGACGTTAGCAGTAGTTCTACTTCTGATACGATTTTTAGTCGTTCCTTTGTCTTTGAAACAGCATTATTTATACCATAAAGTTCTTCTTCAAGAATCTTTAAGTCGTTATTTTCAGTCAAATACTCACCTCCTTGTAATATGTTTGCTTATAGAGTGAGCTTTTTTGATATCAGATACTTCCATACCAGAAGCTAATATATTCTCTCTGAGTATCAATGCCCTTTTGGTTTGAATTATAAACTGGTTATTACCAATTTTGGGTATTTGTGTTTTATTGTTATTATCTTTTTCACATGTATAATTGTATGATTTATCTATTGCAAAGGCAAGATTTGTAGTAGTATTCATTTCCTTTACCTCTTAAATTCTTTTGTAACAAGCCTATTTGATTTTAATGTTTTGTAAAGCGACCTCTACAGAGTCTATATCGATACTTGATGAGTTGATATTCTCTTTGAGCGTATCAATTTTAGAAATATAGCTATTCAGGTTTTCTACATTTTTCTTTAAGGTTGTTTTCCTTTCTTTAATCAATTTAAGATTTTCATCTAACTCTTCAAGAAACAGTTTGTTATTATCTTTGAAAACGTTAGACTTAAGGAATTTTAGCTTTTTTGTTAATTCTAAACTTGACTCTTTAAGTATATTGTTGAATTCTTCAATTTGTTTATGGTCTAAGTCAGGTATAGAACCATTTAAGGCTTGTTTTTTAATCGTTCTATCTATAGCTTCTAAACAGTTTGACATTACATTAAGAGAACTTTCTTCTTCATAAGTTTTATTTATAGTTCTTTTGGTTTGATTTAACTGTAATTCAAGCTCTCCGATTTTTTCTTTTTCCTCTGTTATAGCTTCATTTATGCTGTGAAAGTGAAGTCTGTTCATTAAAACGTAAAGATCTGCATAGTCTGGTTGTGGTTTATATATTTTATCTTTGTCTTTTGGCACAAGCTTAATCGTTATGGATTTTCCCATAATAAATTCTCCTATTAATCTAAGTGACTAACTGACAGTTTTGTTGATATTAGTGCTATTGTAGATAGTATTCTACAGGAGATTTAGGGCTATCATTGGGATTTGATTTGCCTGTGCCAGTACGCTGGCGGCTGCTTGCTGCAAGACCTGACTTTTCATTAGGTTCGTGGTTTCTTTAGCAATATCCAGGTCTCTGATTCTGGATTCAGATGCCGTAATGTTTTCAGACATGATCATCAGGTTGTTGATAACACTGTCAAGTCGACCTTGAAGAGCTCCTATTGTAGATCTTCTGTCAAACATTGTTTGTAAAGCTGCGTCAAGTTCAGTTAAGAAAGCTTGAGCATTTCCGTTACTTTCAAATATACCACCGTTGGCAGTTAAACTGGCTTGTGCCACGCTTACGCCGATAGCACTTGCCGTAGCTGTTCTTAATGCAGCACTTAGTGAAAGAGTGTCATTTGCAGTTGCGTTAGGGCCAATTTGTAATACAAATGTAGAAACACTGCCATCTAATAATTGAACACTGTTGAATGATGTAACCTGAGCTATACGGTTAATATCTTGTACTCTTTCCCAGATTTCTTTAGCAATAGCGTTCTTTTCAGAAGTGCCATATGTATCGTTAGCACCTTGAACTGTGAGTTCTCTGATTCTTTGAATGTTATCAGTAATTGTAGCAAAAGCACCTTCTGCTACTTGTAACATGCTGGCACCATCTTCAGCGTTTCTCATTGCCATATTAATACCGCGAACCTGTGTTCTTAAAAGTTCGGATATTTGCAATCCGGCTACGTCATCTTTAGCATGGTTAATTCTATAACCGGTTGCTAATCTTTCCATAGATTGCGTAACCTTAGTTGAGTTCATAGTTAAGTTTCTTTGGGCAATCATTGCTGCCATATTCGTGTTTACGACTAAACCCATTCTGATTCTCCTTATCTTTTTTTACTTCCATGTGCGTTTCCGTACGTTCTATAACTGTTTAAAGCTTTATTTTTCTACATTTTACTCCTTTCTGTATTTTTAACTTAATTTATTGTTTGTAAGTTTTTTGATTAGTTTCTAAGCAGTAAGTAAACTTAATGTTATTTCTTGATTAGAGTTACTTTGCATTAATACGCTCAGAGCTGTTTCACGCATTATTTTTTGTTTAGTTATATCAGCTGTTACACTGGCTATGTCAGCATCTCTAATTGAGCTGTATGATCTGGTGTAACCTTCAATTGACTTTAAGTTTGATTCAAGTGTTGAGTCTAATCTGTTTTGATATGCTGCAATTTGGGATCTTCTATCATTGACAACTCCTAATGCAGCATCTATGGTTGTTAAAAATGTTCTTGCAGAAGTACCATTCTCAAAAATTCCGCCTGCTGCAGCTGTAAAGTTTATGCCACCAGTAAATCCTAAGGCTGAGGCTCTGGCATCATCTAATACATTGCCGATGTTAATTGTGTTCAGGTTTACGTCATCTTCGATTCCTACCTGAAGACGGAACTGACTGGCGCTTCCATCAAGTAATGTTGTTTGACTGAATTTAGCAGAGTTTGCTATACGATCTAAATCATTAACTCTTGCAACTACTTCGTTAAGTATTGATCTCCTTTCGTCTATTGAATATTCATCACTGGCTGCTTGTAGAGTTAATTCACGTATGCGTTGAATGTGTTCTGTTGATATATCTAATGATCTTTCTGCTATATTTAAAATACTTTTGCCATTTTGAATAGCCAATGTAGCTGTTTCTCTGCCTCTTATTTGATTCATTAGGCCATCTGAAACACTGGTGCCAGCTGCATCATCTGATGCTGAGTTTATTCTCTGGCCACTTGAAGCTATTTCAAAATCTTTATTTAATTGTTTGGTTCTGAAAAATAACTGATTTCTACTGAGAATTGAATTTATGCTGTTACTTAGTGATAATTCCATGGTTCCTTACCTCGTTAATAGCTTTCCTTGCTTTTATTAAACCTTTCTCTATAATAGATTCAGTGCTAGTGATGGGGCCTGGACACTTTGTGCCAGTACACTCACGGCGGCTTGCTGCAAGATCTGATACTTCGTCAATGCTGCAGTTTCATCGGCTACATCCAGATCCCTTATTCTTGATTCTGATGCTGTTACATTCTCTTTTTGTATTGTTAAACTTTGAACGACGCTTTCTAACCTGTTGGAGTAAGCACCAATAAGCGATCTTCTGTCAAATAGTAACTGTAGAGCATTGTCGACTGTTGTTAAAAATGTTCTACAACTTCCACCAGATTCAAAGTATCCTCCAGCTCCTGCAGTTGCGCTATTTGCATCTAAACCTAATGCGGATGCAGTTGCTGTTCTTAGTACTGAACCTACTGTTAATGCGTTGGTTTGTGCACTGGCATTAGGACCTATTTGCAGGACAGCATCTGAAGAGTTGCCAGTGAGTAATTCTATTGTATTAAATTTTAATGTGGAAGCTATTCTAGTAATATCAAGAATTCTCTGGTTTACTTCTCTTGATATAGCATTTCTTTCATTTGTAGCGTTAGTATCGTTGGCTGCTTGAACTGTTAATTCACGTATACGTTGTAAGTTTTCTGTGATAACATTTAAGCCACCTTCAGCAACTTGTAATAAGTTCATGCCATCTTGGGCATTGTTTATAGCCATATGAAGACCACGAACTTGAGTTCTTAATGTTTCAGAAATACTTAATCCGGCTGCATCATCTGCTGCTCTGTTGATACGTAATCCAGAAGACAATCTTTCAAAAGATTTGTTTACTCCCATTGTGTTCATAGTCAGGTTTCTCTTAGTAACCATTGCGGCTATGTTGGTGTTGACTACTAATGCCATATTGATCTCCTTATCTTTTTAATTACTTCCTTGTAATTTAGTTATTTTATGACTCTGTAACGTGTTAGTGTTTTTGAAAGATAAATATTATATTTGTGCTACGCTTTTGTACTTTTTGGTTAAATATTCTTGTGCCATAATAATGTCTTTCACTTTTGTTTCAGCTGATACAAGATTTTCTACAGTTACACGGAGATTATTTACAGATTCAGTAAGGCGTAAATTGCTTTGTATTGAAACTTCATATAACCTACCTATATTGTTATTGACTTCATTTGAAGGACTTTTATATTTATACATAATTCCACCTTTCATCTATTTAGTTTATTAGAGTAATGATAAAGCTAACGCTGGTTGTTGATTGCTTTGAGCTAATAAACTTGTTGCAGACTGTTGCAGTACTTGCTCTTTTACTAGCCTTGCAGTTTCTTTGGCTACGTCTGTATCACGTATTTGTGATTCTGTAGCTGAAATATTTATTAATGCTGACTGGATGCTTTCTAATGTTGATTGAATTCTATTTTGATATGCCCCTATAAGACCTCTCTTTGTACCAAGTGTGTTTATAGCATTATCAATTAAGCCTAGAAAGGTTCTTGCACTTGATCCATCAGCATAATAACCACCAGCTACATCAGCAGTTACACTTGCTATGTTTAAATTTAAAGCGGATGATGTTGCACTTTGAAGTACATTTGCTACGTTGAGAGCATTTTGATTCCAGTTAGCGTCAGCACCTACTTGTAAGGTGAATTCTGATGCGCTTCCATCAAGAAGGTTTATTCTATTAAATCTAAGTCCCCTTGCTATAGTATCTATTTGTTGAAATCTTGCATAGACTTCTTGAGCAATTGCAGTTCTTTCATTTGTAGCGTTAGTATCATTAGCGGCTTGAATAGTTAGTTCACGTATGCGTTGTAAATTACTATTAATGCTATCAAGTCCACCTTCTGCGATTTGTAAGGCATTAATACCATCTTGAGCGTTATTAATGGCCTGTTTATTACCTCTTATTTTTGTTCTTAACCCTTCTGAGATGCTTAAGCCTGAAGCATTGTCTGATGCCTGGTTTATTTGCATTCCAGAGGATAGTTTCTCTTGTGTTTTGATTAAATTTTTGGTATTTATTCTTAATTGTTTGTAAGTGTTGAGTGATGTCATGTTGTTGTTTATTACTAAAGCCATTTTTTGATCTCCTTATCTGACTTTGCTACATCCTTGTAGACTTTAAGAACCTTATTGTAGTAACTGTAGGGCAAGTGCCGGTGTCTGGTTAGACTGGGCCAGTACCCCTACGGCTGCTTGTTGTAATATTTGATTTCTTACTAATTGTCCACTTTCGTGAGCTACATCTAGATCTCTTATTTGTGATTCTGTAGCTGTCAAGTTCTCCATTGCTATAGTTAAACTTTCTACAGTAGATTCTAGCCTATTTTGATATGCTCCTATTTGCCCTCTAAGACTTTGTAAATTCTGTATTGCTGTGTCTAGTGTGCCAAGGAAGTTTCTTGCATTTGTGCCGTCTTCAAAATAGCCGCCAACACCTACTGTGACGCTGACAATATTAAGACCTATTGCTGATGTTGTAGCAGTTTGAAGGACATCTCCAATCCTTAGAGCATTGGTTGTATAAGATGAGTTAGGTCCAATTTGTAATGTGAAGTCGGTTGCGCTACCATCAAGGAGAGTTACAGTGTTGAATCGAAGTGAACTTGCAATTCTATCGATATCTCTAAATCTTTCATAGACTTCTTGAGCGATTGCGGTTCTTTCATTTGTAGCGTTAGTGTCGTTAGCTGCCTGGACAGTTAATTCACGAATTCTTTGTAAGTTTTCGCCTACAGTAGATAATCCACCTTCTGCTACCTGTAATATGTTAATACCATCTTGAGCATTAGCAACAGCTTGCTTATTGCCTCTGATTTGAGTTCTTAAGCCTTCAGAAATACTTAAACCAGCTGCATCATCGGCTGCACGATTAATGCGTAAACCGGAAGATAATTTCTCTAATGATTTATTTAAGCTTTTGCTATTTTGTATTAAGTGTCTTTGAGCTACTAATGAAGGTAAATTATTGTTAATAACTAGTCCCATGCTGATCTCCTTATCTTTTCTTTGCTACATCCTTGTAGACTTGTATTCTATTCTTACATCACTGCAGTAGCTGTAATGCTAGCGTTGGAGTTTGATTCGATTGCGCTAATACCCCTACGGCAGCTTGCTGCAGTATTTGATTTCGCACTAATCGGCCACTCTCCGAGGCAACATCAAGATCTCTTATTTGAGATTCCGTTGCAGTTATGTTTTCCATTGCTATAGTTAAGCTTTCTACAGTGGATTCAAGTCTGTTTTGATATGCTCCAATTTGACCTCTAAGGCCTTGTAAATTTTGTATTGCTGTATCTAAAGTACCCAGGAAGTTTCTAGCATTTGTTCCATCTTCAAAATAGCCGCCAACTCCGACTGTTACACTGACAATATTGAGACCTATTGCTGATGTTGTTGCAGTTTGAAGAACGTCTCCAATTCTAAGAGCATTGGTTGTATATGAGGCGTTAGGTCCAATTTGTAGTGTAAAGTCAGTAGCGCTTCCATCTAGAAGAGTTACAGTGTTGAATCGAAGTGAACTTGCAATTCTATCGATATCTCTAAATCGCTCGTAGACTTCTTGGGCTATTGCAGTCCTTTCATTTGTTGCGTTGGTATCGTTAGCTGCTTGAACTGTTAGTTCTCTAATTCTCTGCAGGTTTTCACCTACAGTTGATAAACCGCCTTCTGCTACCTGCAAGATGTTTATGCCATCTTGTGAATTAGCAATGGCTTGTTTATTACCTCTTATTTGAGTTCTTAGCGTTTCAGAAATACTCAGTCCTGCTGCGTCATCGGCTGCACGATTGATTCTAAGCCCGGAAGATAATTTCTCCAGGGATTTATTCAACTGACGGCTGTTCTCTGTCAGGTGTCTTTGTGCCACCAATGACGGCATGTTATTATTTATGACGAGTCCCATATTGATCTCCTTATCTTGGGAAGTTACATCCTTGTAACGAATACGTGTTTAGTTGCTAAGATAAGTTTTGAGGTCAGTTTTTTAGATTGTTTATCAGCGTATTTTCAGTTTTAGTGTGTGTGTGACGTTTCAAAATCCTTTCCAGTTGTTTACTAGTTTTAAATCATATTAATTGACTTTCTTTTACTCAGCTATTCCTGTTTTTTATGTATTGAGAATGCTGTTTTAATCTTTAGTGATAAGTAAAATTCTTTTATTCTATGTCTTTCAGTTTTCAGCATTTTGAAATTCCTTGTTTCCTTTCTAAAATTGCTAGTATTATCTAAGGGATGGGATTTGGGATTAGGGATTAGAAGAATTGTTTCTGAGTCTGGGATGGGATTTGGGATTAGGGATTAGAAGAATTGTTTCTGAGTCTGGGATGGGATTTGGGAATTAGGGATTAGAAGAATTGTTTCTGAGTCTGGGATGGGATTAGGGATTAGAAGAATTGTTTCTGAGTCTGGGATGGGATTTGGGGATTAG
>JBFMGH010000446.1:0-6844 GCA_040752795.1 Cyanobacteriota bacterium | reverse complement strand
TCGAATTTTTGGTCAAAAACGCAGAACATAATGGAGAGCAGATTAGATTCCTTACATTTCTTGATAAGACAGATGATATTAAAAAACTTGATGTTATTAAATCAATGCAAGATGATCTGTTTCAGTTTAAAAACCTTGCAGCAATGGGCACAATGATTTCTGGCATAGCTCATGAACTTAATAATCCAATATCAGGAATTTCTATGAGTTCACAATTGGCTGAAAATTCTTTAAAATATTTAATTAATAGTTTGAAAAAATCTGAAAATCTTCCCGGCATTATTTTTAATGAATGCCTTGATTCAATAACATATAGTCTCAGTGAACTTGAACACGTCAAATTAAATACAGCTAGAGCTGCAAAACTTGTTGGTGGCCTTCTTAATTATTCTAAAAAAGAAAAGCTTGAACTAGAGCTTTGTAACTTAAAAAATATTTTAGATGAAACTATCAAAATAACTTCTTATCAACCTGTATTTAATGACAAACCAATACAATATAACTGTTCTGATGACATACGTTTTAATTGTGATCGCCTGAAAATGCAGCAAGTTCTTTATAATATAATAAAAAATGCTGTCGAGGCAACCAAAGACGATTGTCTTGTAAAAATTGATTGTAATTCAGATGAATCTTTTGTTACTATTTCTATAAAAGATAACGGCTGTGGTATATCAACTACTGATTTAGGACAATTATTTACACCTTTCTTTACTACCAAAGGTCCTAAAGGTGGAACAGGTTTAGGACTGAGCATTAGTTATAGAATCATTGAAAGACACGGTGGAAAAATTGCAGTTCATTCTGAAGTAGGCAAAGGTAGCGAGTTTATTATTACTATTCCTAAGAATTTAAAATAATTATGAATACTTTTAATATTTTAATCGTCGATGACGACTCAGTTATAAGAAAAAGTTTAGTTAACTATTTAACTAGATTTCATAAAGCTGATTACAAATTGTCTGTTCATTCAGCAGAGAGCACTAAACAAGCAAAAGAATTTTTTGCATCCAATAAATATAACCTTGCTATTGTAGATATCAATATGCCGGATGAATCCGGGTTTAACCTTATTGAATTTATCAATGAAAAATATCCAGATACAAAAAGTGCTATGATCACAGCTTATAAAGTTGAAGATTATCTAAAACTTTGTAAAGAGAAATCTATTTCAAATATTATTGTTAAAACAGCACCATTTAATTTTAATGAACTTTCTCAAATTGTTAATGGTCTCTTAGTTCCAGATAAATATTTATTTGGCCTTCATAATTATTTGCCAGAAAATACTGATCTCAATTATATGACTATAGATAGCTCTGATTCCATTACTAATGCTCAAATTAAGCTAAGAGATTGTATGAAGGAACTTAATATCAATAATATCGAATTACTATCTATTGCCCTTCTTGAAGCAATGACTAATGCTTTATACCATGCTCCACATAATGATTCAGGTGAAAGAAAATATGAACGGGATCAAAAAATTGGCAAGCTTATTGGTGATGAAGTTGTTGATGTAATATATGGTTGGAATGAAGATATTTTTGGTATATCTGTAATAGATAAAGCTGGCAGATTGTCAAAGGAAAATGTTTTATATTGGCTTAATAGAAATATAACCGGGGCTAACATCCTTGATGCTACCGGCAGGGGATTATATTTAATGCATTGCATTGTAGACAGGCTCATTATAAATATCAAAACTAATGAAAAGACAGAACTCATATTCTTAATTTATCTTAAAGATGTATACAGCGGCCATAAACCTATTTACATTAACCAGATTTAACTACTGGTTTAATCATTTTTAATTATATTTATCCTTAATCATTCATAAATTTGTAACATTTACATAAAATCTGTATCTACTGCTATGTTTAAAAGATACTAAATTATTTCACAGTTATTTTGACAACACAGCTCAGAAGAAGCTAGATTTCCTCTCTGAATGCTGATTTGAAAAATCTGGTTTATTAATATCAGAGACCTCTGCATAACTAATGTTTTATAAAATATCAGGAAACTGTGCTTAACAAAGGGAGGGCTAAAAGCCCCGCTGTGATGTCCTTTTAGGCCCGGCACTGGTTCTCTGCTACCTTAGCTTTTTTGAGAATATATACACTTATGCACAAGTCTTTATCATTAAGATTTATAAAAAAGTAAAATTTTTTTCCCCAATAATAGCAACTTCTCTTTTTAACTGTTTTTCTTGCAATAAATGATCATTTAAAATTGCGAGGAGTAAGAGTTAATGGATGTTTCAAATATTATTCGGAAGGTTCCGAATTTTAATAAGCAGGAAAAGACTAATAGTATTCAAAATAATCCTGCAATAAGTTTTGGCAAGTCACTGAAATTAAGTCAGTTGAAAACTGATATGATTTCATTTGGTAATATCAGCCCATTGCAAACAGCTGAAAGTAAGATAATTACTTATGTTCAAGATCAAATAAAAGATCTTATGCCTGATCAACCTATTAAAATAACAACCACACAGGAGCATATGCCTGTTGCTAAACTTATGGCACAGGAAGCTTATAAAAAAGGTGCTGGTACCGTTGTTGTTAATGTTATTGAGCCTGAACTTGATCGACTTAAAGCTAAATATGACGGCCAGGATTTTAAATGGAAACAGCTTAAAGAGCAAGTACTTGAAAAACAGGGATTAATAAAAATTGATCTGGGTGAAACAACAAGTCCATTTAAAGATGCCAAGCTTTCAGCTAAAGAAATAGCAGCTGTCAATGAAGCTTATCATGTCAAACTTCCGCAGGACGTAATTAAGTTAATGGAAAAATTTGTTGATCCTAAGGAAATACTTGAAGGCAAACTTCATTTAAAAGAAGGACAACCTTTAAGATTATTTGCTGAAAGACAACACGAGCCACTTGTAAATAAGTTGGTTGAATATGCTTATCAAAAAGGGTCTAAAGTTGTTGATGTTATATACAATGACGGGGGACCAAATAACTTTGATGTATCTTATGCGAAATATGCAAGTGAGAAATCTATAATGGAAGTTCCTGAATGGATAGTACCACAGTTTAAGGAGTATATTGATACTAATACAGCCAGGCTTTATCTTGATGGTGAAGACCCTGAATCCATGAAAGATGTTTCTTCAGAGCGTATGAAACTGGTTTCTAAGGGCCGGGTTGAAATGATGAAAGCAATCGATTTTTACCGGAAAGATAACTCCTGCCCGTGGTGTATTTATTATGCCCCATCTACAAAATCTTCTATCATTGCATATCCTGAAGTAAAAAAAGGTCAGGTAGCTACAAAAGATGAAGAAATAGAAGCACTTAGACTTGCTGCTAAAGATGCTGTTAAAATAAATAGAGTTGGTACTGCTGATGCTCACTATGCAAAACTTAACCAGGTTGCACAAAGAATGAACCAGATGAAATTTGATGAAGTTCACTTTTTCAGAAAAGATAAAAAAACCGGAAAAGTTTTAACGGACTTATATATTGGAATGGGTGGCAAATCAATCTTTAGAAGTGCTGAAGAAAAAACTATTCCTAATGATAAATCTGTAACACCTCAGCCCTACATTGCTAATTGCCCTACAGAAGAGGTGTTTTCATCACCTCATAATAAAAACGTCCGAGGGTTTGTTACTGCAACAATGCCACTTAGCCTAAACGGCAAAATAGTTGAAGATATTTACGTTGAGTTTGATAATGATGGCAAAATTATTACTGAAAAAATAAATGCTAGTAAAAATAAAGATGTTTTTGCTGATCATGTTAAAGATAATGAAGGTGCTGATAGACTTGGTGAAATAGCGTTAGTTGCTGGCTCACCTATATTTGATACGGGAAGATTATTCTATAGCACTCTGCTGGATGAAAATGCTGCATGTCATATTGCTATAGGTGAAGGCTTCGCCGAATGTATTGAAGGTGTTCATGATGTAGATCCTTCTAAGATGGAGGAATATCTTAAAGAAAATAACTGTAACAAGTCAACCACTCATATAGATTTTATGATTGGAGGCCCTGATGTACTTGTTGAAGGAATTAAACATATGCCTGATGGAACTGTAAAAAAGACTACTATCATTGAAGATAATGCTTTTAAGATCTGATAATCGACAGATCACTATATTTAAAATAAAGCAGGGTTTATACCCTGCTTTTATGCTTTGTTAAAATTTAATTTAAATAAAATTGCCTGTAGTTATTGATTTGAGCAACAATAGAAAAACAACGCTACGTTTTTCAAATATCTTTATCATTTTTGAGTCAGAACAAAATAAAAAAACCCTTTATGGGGGTTTAACTTGACTGGCTTGTGGAGAAAAATTTTATGACAGGTAGTGGGGATAATTATTCCTTCGACTCTTGTGTGTGATATTAATATAATAGCTTTAGTTAAAGCTAATTATCATCCCCATGGTGTGTTAAATTGAATATCACCCGGGGGTGAAATTTTTTGATAATAATAATAACCAGATTTTTTTCAAAATGCTCTCTGTAAAAGGATTTGTAAAACTATCACCCTGTATCACCCTGACAATTTAATTTATATATTTGGGTGATAGGATTTAAAAAATATACTGTTAAAATAAATCATAAAACTTGTTCTGCTGATTTTAATAAGTCAAAAATGGCCATGCCCTTCTTAATACATTCCTTATATTCATATTTGCCAATAGAATCAGCAACAATTCCGGCACCAAATTGCATTTTTGCATAATAATTACCATATGGCATCTCTTCCAGAGTCATAGTACGAATTACTATATTTAAGTCCATGCTACCCCGAAAATCCATATAACCTATGCTGCCAGTGTAAAGACCTCTTCTGTAGTTTTCTAGTTCTTCTATGATTTCCATACATCTTATTTTGGGTACCCCAGTAATTGTTCCTCCTGGAAAAACAGCAGGTATAAGGTCAAGAAAACTATATTTATTGTTAAGCTGACTTCTAACATTGCTTACTAGATGCATTACATGAGAATATTTTTCAACTGTAAATAATTCATCAACTTCAACAGTACCATATTCAGATACTTTACCAAGATCGTTTCTCTCAAGATCTACAAGCATAATGTGTTCAGAACGTTCTTTAGCTGACTGAATCATTTCTTCTTCAAGTTTATTATCATCTGTATTATTTTTACTTCTACCTCTTGTGCCTGCAATTGGTCTTGTTTCAACTCTGCCATCAATGTAACTTTTAACTAATCTTTCCGGGGAATTGCATATAATAAAAAGGTCATCAATATGTGCATAGGCACAAAATGGTGATGGGTTTAAATTATATAAATGTTTATAAAACTCAAATGGTTTAACCTTAAGTATCTGGTTGAATTGTATAGATATATTAGCCTGATATATTTCACCCTGGCAGATATAATCTTTTGTTTTATCAACTTTTTCAATAAATTCATCTTCAGTAAAACTGACTTTTTTTTCTCCAACAAGTTTCATTTTAAGTTTGGAATCTGTTTCCTGAGAACATAAATTAATTCGTTGTTTCAGTATTTCAAGAGTTTCTTTATTATTAGATATTGCCCAAACAATTGATTCTTTGTGATCAATAATTACAGCAGTTTTTGTAAGAATAAATTCAGCATCAGCAATATAGTCAGGCACATTTTTGAAAGGTATTTTTTCAATATATCTAATGAAATCGTAGGAAATATAACCCAATAAGCCCCCTAGAAAAGGTAAATGTTCAAGATTCTTGTCATATAAAGGTTTATATTCTTCTAAAAGGCTACTTAAGATACTTAAAAATGTCGTTGAATTTGCAATATGTATGTTTCTTTTTAAATCAGGTTTATTGTTTACTTGTTTGAGTGTTAATTGAGAATCTCTTAAGGTTATTAGCATTTCGGGGAAAGCTGAAATAATAGAAAATCTGCTTGTTTTTGGTGAGTATGAATCAGAACTTTGCAATAGAACCGTATAATTACTTTCTCTTAAGCTTTTATAAATGGTATGAACATTTTCATGAGGCATTAAGTTTCGGTTGTAATGATAAATTTGTTCATTATTAATGCTCACAATTGACCTCATTAATGAGAGAGAAGATTAATTGTCTGAATAAGTGCTCTTGCTTTGTTATAACACTCTAAATATTCTTTATCCGGGTCAGAATCAGCAACTATGCCAGCACCAGCCTGAACGAAAAGCCTGTTATCTTTTATAAGCATAGTTCTAATTGTAATAGCAGTATTCAGTTCTTTGTTAAAACCGATGTATCCAACACAGCCGCCATAAGGGCCTCTAGCGGTTTTTTCAAGTTCGTATATAATTTCCATGGCTCTAACTTTGGGAGCTCCTGAAAGTGTTCCGGCCGGGAAGCAGGCTTTTAGCAGATCGACTATTCCAATATTTTCTTTAAGCTTACCAGTTACATCGCTGACTATATGCATTACATGTGAATAATATTCAATAATCATTAGCTTTGCCATTTGAACACTGCCGTATTTGCATACCTTGCCAAGATCATTTCTTCCAAGATCAACTAGCATAAGATGTTCCGCCCTCTCCTTTGGATCGTTAATCAGTTCATCAGCAAAGGCCTGGTCTTCATCCGAGGAGATTCCTCTTGGCCTGGTGCCTGCAATTGGGTGGGTGTTAACTTTGCCTTCAGGGGTGCATTTTACCAGCATCTCAGGCGAGGAGCCTATTATTTGAAAATCTTTAAACTGTAGATAATATAAATATGGCGAAGGATTAAGACTTCTTAAGGTTCTATAAATCATGAAGTTATCAACATCAGGTTTATTAATTTCATATCTTTGAGAAAGTACTACCTGAAATATATCACCGGCTTTAATGTATTCAATAGCCTTGTTAACAGCCTGAACCCAGTTTTCTTT
>JBFMGH010000445.1:0-6868 GCA_040752795.1 Cyanobacteriota bacterium | reverse complement strand
TGGACAGGAAAAAGAAAATTCAACCAAGAAGGAGAACTAGCCAGACCAGGTTTATCTGGCTAGTTCTCCAGTTCATTAATAAAATTGTTTATTGACTTTTAACACGGAATCTCAGACTAAGTAGACGGTTTTCTCAAAGTAAGTGCTCGGTTATAAAGTAACTGACTATTTATACTATTTATAACTATTTACATATATTATATTTATAGTGATAAAATACCTACTATATAATTCCAGAAGTGACTAAAAACATAAAAAATGCTGGTCTGGAAAAATCAAGTGATATCAGGTTTTTATACTTATATTTTGAGGTCATGACCTTTGGGTTACGAGCCCAACGAGCCCTTAGATCGTTCTTCTCAATACTTTTATGGTAACAAATTTTTTCTTTAAAATCAACTACCTCCTTTCTAAATTAATCTTATTACAGACATCTTAACTCTGTTTGAGATAATTTCAAGTCTTTTTTTAGTTAAAATTTACTTCTGGAAACAAAGAACCGAGCTAAATATACTATTCTTTGATGCTATCAGAGCATTTTATAGAAGTATGCAATAATCTTAAATTTTTTATTGAGTCCTGTGTCGTTACGTGTTACAATGTATATATGATCCAAAGTTTCAAACATAAAGGCCTGGAACAATTTTTTCTGACTGGTAGTAAAAAAGGCATAAACCCTTCTCATGAAGCTCGATTAAGAAGAATTCTCTTCAAGCTGGATACCGCTAAGTCGCTAAAAGATTTAAATGTTCCCGGGTTTAGGCTTCACCAGTATTCTAATAGTAAAACTCTATCTATTGATGTTTCAGGCAATTACAGAATTTTATTTGAATTTGAAGATGGTCACGCTTTTATTGTTGATTACTTAGATCCTCATTAATAAAGGAGAAACAATATGTCTAGAATGTTTAACCCTCCACACCCTGGAGAAATATTGAGAGAAGAATATATTAAACCTCTTGGCCTCTCTGTAACAGAGGCAGCAATGAAACTTGGGGTAACAAGAAAGACGCTTTCTTCAATATTAAATGAAAGGTCAGGGATTAGCATAGAAATGGCTCTTAGGCTTGCAAGGGCATTTAATAACACACCGGAATCCTGGCTTGATATGCAAACTCAATATGATTTATTTCAGAGCAAAGACAAAACCAACCTTGATGATGTGCAAATACTTTTTAGTTAAAGAAGTTTCGGGGGAAACAATTTTAGCTCTTGCATATTCCCTTTAGTCCAGTATAATGGTTTAATACAAAATTAAATTTATTGATATTTAAATATAACTTTATTTTTCTCAGACTTCCCGTCTTTTTTCTCAGAGTAACTGACTATTTATATTATACTAACTGACTCTTTATAATAATACTAAATAAGTACCATATAAACATCGAAAGTCTCAAATACTCAATCGCTATTTAGTTGTCATGCTTTGTGTTTTGAGGTCATGACCTTTGGGTTACGAGCCCAACGAGCCCTTAGATCATTCTTCTCAATACTTTTATGGTATCAAAATTTTTCCTTAAAATCAACTACCTCCTTTCTAACTAATCTTATTACAGACATCTTAACTCTGTTTGAGATAATTTCAAGTCTTTTATTAGATGAAATTTACTTCAGGAAACAATTTACGTGCTAAAAATTTCTGCAAACGCTTTCTTTTAATAACTAAAACGAAATAAATACTATCACAAACAACTTTATTCTTGACACCTGTTAAGTAACAGGTTATAATAAATTATATGATTAAATCTTTTAAACACAAAGGATTAAAAAGGTTCTTTTATAAAGGTGATACAAGTGGTTTAAATCCTAATCATATTGAAAAGCTGAAATTTATTCTCAGGCGGTTAAACAATGCTTGTATTATTCAGGATATGGATGCTCCAGGCTATCGCCTTCATCCATATAAAAACATCCCTGATCTCTGGTCTGTTGATGTAAGCGGTAACTACAGAGTATTATTTGAATTCAGAGATGGTGATGCTTATGTCGTTGATTATTTAGATCCGCACTAACAAAGGAGAATTTAACTATGATCGATTGCGAAAAATATGGAATAATGTTTGATCCTCCTCATGTTGGAGAGATAATCAAGAAAGAATATCTGGAACCATTAGAACTGTCTGTTACAGAAGCAGCTTTAAATCTAGGAGTTTCAAGAAAAGCTCTTTCAGAATTGTTAAATTGTAAAACAGGCATAAGTACTAAAATGGCTATAAAACTAAGCAAAGCATTTAATACGTCTGTTCAGTTGTGGTTAAACCTTCAACAGGAATATGACTTATATCATACACTTATCAATTATGAAGGTGATGATGTTAAGGTTATACGTGCATAAAGTTAAAATTTACTTTTGGAAACTAATTTTAACTCTTGTACATTTCCTTTAAGCCAGTATAATAATTTAATATAGAATTAATTTTCTTGATATTCAAATATAGTCTGAACGGTAATTCGAGAAAGATGGAAATAGCTGGAAAGCCTTATGTGTGTAGCGAAGTCGCCTAGTCAAAAGGTCTGAGAAGAATTGGAGTTTTGGGAGGAAAATCGGCTCATTCACTTGAAAGAAAATAACATTTTAAACAAAAATAATCGCCAAAACCTTTATAGATACTTAATCTTAGCCGGAAAGTAAAGGACTCCAATTTCCCTAAGTAATTATAAAACTCGGAAATTGCCGGAAATATAAAGAAACTTAGAGGTGTGTGATTTCTATACACCTATGGTCTTTTCAATGTTTATGCCTGTAAAGTATCGCTATGCAAAATTTGTAGTAATTGTTCTCTAATGCTCTTTGCCTCTTGAGATAAATCTACTGTTACAAACCTGATCATATGACCTTGTATTAAAACTTCTTCATTAATAGTTTCATCAATTGAAGGATGCAAAAGCATTCCAATTGCGTGATCAGAAAGTGGATCTCCATTGCCTTCCTGAGATCTAAGATAGGCATAAATCTGGTACAAGTACTTACTCTCAAAAGTTTCGTTTCGAAACCATCCTGGCTTTATGATAGAAGTGAACTTTGTATCAATAATGATTCTTATATTTTGCATTTCATTTTCAAGGGTGATGTCTGTTCGCATCATTGGAAGCAATTCACTAATACGTTCTGTTTTAGCATCAATTAGCCAATTTTGTTGTTTACCAGTTAATATTTTCCAACCTTGCGGTGACAAAGTAACATTATAAAAACCACCAATAGCTTTTTCAAAAAGCCTTCGAACCCATTGTTCTTCACGATTAGGTGCAAATAAAAATTCTTTTCCTCTTTCTTCTGTTGGCAACGCTAGGTTAAAAGCTAACTTGGCTGCTGATATCATCAATTTATCATTAATATCATTTCGACTGTACCGTATTAAATCAACTTCATTTTGAGCTGGTTTTTCCCCTGAAACACCCAACTGTTTCAGATTTTCAGCCAAATAAAAACATTTATTTCTGAGATATTGATCTTGTATAATTCTTGATAGTTTTTGAAGAGCTGCTTTAACATATCTGTTTCTTACTGTATTAACACTTAAATTATCAAAAGAACAGCTTATTTTCCCTCGTGATAAAAGTTGATGACGTTCAGTGTCCAAAATATTAATTTTTCCACGGATCCGGTTTAATATTGCATTATGTCGTTCATAACCAGAACTTAAATTTCTTTTGAGTCTTTTTGCAACAATATTGGTTAAAATTGTTGCTACAAGTTCGGGTATATGCTCAGGATCATCCTCAAATTTGACATCTGTTTTGCCTACTTCCCTAAACATATCAGAAGCATATAACATTAATAACCATAAATTACAGACAGGAATTCTTCCTATATATCCAATTTGTGGATCTAAAAGAGCTAAATTATTTGAGATATCACTTCCCATTAAAACCCTCAATAAGTTTTTTTATCTCATTGATAGCTTTTTCTCTTGAATCAAACCAGTACTCTTCGAGAAGTGGACCTATTTCTGTAGTTACGACCTGTTTAAACCACTCGTCAGAACTTATTACATTCATTTTTAGAGAAGGCGTAACATAACTATGACCAATACAATATTGCTGCCCAAGTGTTGGATCAGATTCAATTACTTCATTAAGGGCAATAATTCGTTTTTGTATTTCGTTAATGATTGTAATATCAAAGCTATGCTGATTAACCAGCCAATTTTTCCACGAATCACCTAGACAAGGTTTTAGGTCAACAAAGGCAAACCTACGCCTAAAAGCAAAATCTACAATAGCCAGTGATCGATCTGCCAGATTCATTGTTCCTATAATATACAGATTATCAGGTATATAAACTCTTTCATGATCATATTTTCTGTAACAGAGTTCTAAAGCTTCATTAGGAGTTCTTTTATCTGCTTCAAGCAAAGTTAACATTTCACCAAAAATCTGAGCTGGAGTGCCCCTATTAATTTCCTCTATTACAAAAACGTATTTGTTGTTGGGATTCAATATAGCTTTTTCTATAGTTTTTAAAAATGGCCCATTATCAAGGATTAACTTACCGTCTCCACTAGGACGCCATCCTCTGACAAAATCTTCATAAGAAAGATTTGGATGAAATTGGACAACATTAATTTTATTTTCATCATGTTCTCCAATAAGTGCAAGGGCAAGCCTTTTAGCAAGCCAGGTTTTTCCTGTACCTGGAGGACCTTGAAGAATAAGATTTTTTTTACCTCGAAGTCTTTCAAGTATTCTTTTCAATTCAACTTTTTCTAAAAAACAGCCATCTTCCATAATATTTTCAATAGAATAAGCTTCAAGTTGGGGACGAATATCCTCTGATTCTTGAATTATTTCCTGATCTTCATTGTGAAAAGATGAAATTTTCTGCGTTGAAACTGTATTATCAGTATCATTAAAATACCAAGCCTTCAAGGAAAGTTCAGGGAATGAGTGAACAGGATATGTTTCTTCTTGGAATCGTGTTTCTAATTTTGTCCTCAGACTTAAATAATCAGTGGCATTACATCTGTTTTTGGGTCCATTTTTTTCAATTGGAATAAGAAGTTTTTTAGTTATATATTTCTGCGATTGGCTATCAAGAGGTAGAAAAAACCATGGTCGAATCCAGTAAAACCCCATTGTAAGGTTCCAACCAACACCTTTAACTTCAGTAGCTTTGTTATAAGCTTCTAAAAAATTCTCTAGATCAGGCTCATCTGAATCTGCAAAGTTAATCGCTTCTATAAATATGTTCCATAAAATATTTATATCATCAGCATTACGATCTTTTTCATAACTGTAAAACCAGGTTCTTTGATTATTGACTATCGGTATTCCTTCAAAAGATTCAGGTACAGAAGTTTCTACACCAAGAAATTCTGCTAATCTTCTTGCTATATTTTTTCGGTTTTCTTCTTTGATGCCTCTGTTTAAAATACTAAATGTTGTAAAGGGACAAATATCTTTTATAGGTCCAATGGTACCATCTGAAAATTGGTCTTGAAGAATCGTAAGGCAATCAATATCTTTAGCTATATTTTGAATTGCTGAAATAAGTTCTGGCCTATTAAACTGATATTTGACAAGTTTATCAGCTAATTCCATATAAAAATGAGACCATAAAAAAAGTTTTTTTTCAGTTTTGCTATCTCCATAACGTTCAAACCAGAATGGATCATTTCTGAAAAGGTCAAAATCCTGAGGTGCATCATTAAAAGTAAAATTGATTAGTGCATCTTTTTTCCATTCTCCAGGAGAAACTTTCCAGATCATTCTTTGATAAGTATAGAAATACCATTCTCTTGGTTTATCAAAAAGTTTCCATTTTACTCTAAGTCTACGTCCATCTCTAAAGTTCTCTTCAACAATACCAATCGCTTTAATTGCCATAACAGATACATTATAACCTTTGTTATCAAAAGGTAGATTGTTTTTACGGATGTAAGAAGATTTTATTGCAATTCGATCTCCTTCTTTGATTGCTTTTACTTCATTAATATATTTGTCTTTATAACCATTTTCCCATATACCTTCATTTACAAATCTAGGCGTTTGGTCATCTGTTCCACCATATGATGCCCCTACAAACCAGCATGTTTTATCTTCATTATTTATTGTCATTTTTTCTACCTTTTAATCTTTTAAGCAAATAATTTTATTTATTAAAACTATATTCTAAAACTGAAACAAAGAGCCTCCATAGATATTCGGCTGCTTCTTGAGGATTTAAGCTTTTATAATCATAATTTGTTTGATTATTTCCGTATAAACCAACAGACATAATTGCTTGTAGTTTTATATTGTATTTATCATCACTTATACTCAATATTTCATTAAAGCTATTATCCTCATTTATAGATATTGAACCATGACTAAATCCTATTTGTGAATATTGTGAATAAGATTCACGGTTAAGCCAAATCTTACAACTCGTTTTATGTTTACCTGCCATATAAATATCTGAGACAAATTTGTAATGATTGATTTCTTGAAAACGTACTTCTATTCTTTCAGACTCTTGTGAAAGCTCATTCGCTGCTTCTTTAAAATACTTATTTATTTCTTTAAAAGCATTTTCAATAAAATCATTAATCTCCATATCAGTTTTTTCTAGAGGTATTTGAGGTTTATACTTAGATGTTTTATTTGTTAAATCACTTTTTGTTCCTACTCCTGGGAAGTCAGGTTTTATTTCTTCACCTGCTTTACCAGGGAATAATGGTGCTGATGATGGTTTATTTCTTCCCTCTTTAATCCCTTCAAAAAGTCTTTTTTTAGCAACTTCTTCATCTGAAATGTCGACTAAATCAATATAAATCCTGTTTTTCAACATGCCCTCAAGTTGGCATTTACTTACTCTAACTCCAATTAACTTTCTTTTATCACCTTTGGGATCATCGGCAAATGCTGACGACCATTCAGGATAAGTATA
>JBFMGH010000444.1:3623-5779 GCA_040752795.1 Cyanobacteriota bacterium | reverse complement strand
TCTGATTTTAATTCTCTTGTCATCATGTTGCAAATAGCTTCTTTAGGAGAGACTTCGCCTCTAATAAGCCTTAAAACCTCTTTAGATAAAGGCATTTCAATATTGTATTTCTCAGATAATTTATAAACTGCCTCAGCCGTATTAACTCCCTCAGCAACTGATCCTAGATTAGCAACAATATCATCAATTTTTTGCCCTCTGGCCAGAGCATTACCGACACGATAATTTCTACTGGTAGGGCTGTTGCAGGTTGCTATTAAGTCACCGATACCTGATAACCCATATAATGTTGAAGGGTTTGCACCTAGCTTAACACTTAATCTTACAATTTCAGCAAGTCCTCTTGTTATTATAGCTCCAATAGTGTTGTGCCCAAGGTCAAGTGCATATGCAAAACCGGTTGCTATTGCAATAACATTTTTAAGACTACCTCCAAGCTCAACACCAATTAAGTCTTTATTAGTATAAAGCCTTAAAATATTTTCTCTATACAAAGCCTTTTGAACATATCTGGCGACATCTTCTTCTTCTGAAGCAATTGAAGCAGCAGTAGGCTTATTTGCAAGAATCTCCATTGCCAGCGTAGGGCCAGAAAGTGTAGCTACAGGGTTATCAGGCATTTCCTGTTTAAGTACTTCAGACATTCTAAATAGTGTAGATAGTTCAAAGCCCTTTGCAAGGCTAACTAATATTGTATCTTTTGAAATTGCTGCTGCTTTTAATTCTGTAGCTACTGGTCTGACAGCATCAGATGGTACAACAAACAAAATAATATCTGCTTTATTTGTGGCTTCTGCAAGGTTATCTGTCAGGTGAACATTATCAGGAATAGTAACTGTTACTGGTTTTTTGACTGATCTGTTTTCTTCTATTGGTTTAATAAACTGTGGTAACCCCCATATTGTTATTTGATCTTTGCTATTTGCAAGTAACCACGAAATTGTTAACCCCCATGAGCCCGGGCCTAAAACTGCTATATTCATTTTGCTTCTCCCTTCAGGCTAAATTTATTTTCTGTACCTGCAAAAAGTCTCTTAATATTAGCTCTATGTAAGTATAAAGATACATATAGAGAGCAAATTAAAGTAAAAATAACAAAACTTGCAGGTTGATCAAATAACCACATTGTTATAGGTGTTGAGAAACTTGCTATTATAGATCCTAAAGAAACGTATCTGGTTAAGTAAACAACTATAACCCATATTATAAATGCTATTAATGCTGTCTGCCAGCACATTGCTAATAATACACCAATACTGGTTGCTACAGATTTACCACCTGTAAAGTTTATAAAAATTGATTTACTGTGGCCAAATACTGCTGCAATACCAACAATAATTGCCAATGTATATTGACTTGGTAGTATATCAGGCATTAGCCCTGAATGCAGGGCTGCTAATGTGGGTATCATGCCTTTAAACATGTCACAAAGCATTACTATAACAAAGTATTTAGTGCCCATTACACGTTTGACATTAGTAGCACCGGTGCCACCTGAGCCAACTGTCCTAATATCAATACCTTTGAGCTGTTTTACAAGGATGTAACCTGTTGGAATTGAGCCAAATAAATAGGCTATAAGTATATATAAAACCAGTATAATCCAGTCCATAAATTAACCTTTCTTTTTAACCCTTTTAATTGCACGTTCAGTCTTTTCTTGTATTGCTAATTTAATTGGTGCTCCGGTAAAATCAAAAGATAATCTTAACTGATTGATTATATATCTCTGATAATTATTTGCAAAAAGCTTTTCTTTATTGACAAATAATTTAAAAATTGGTGGATTGGTGCAAACCTGAGTTGAATAATAAATTTTTAACCGTTTATTCTTTACTGATTTAGGTGGGTTAATTGCTATTGCTTCAAAAATAACCTGATTAAGCAGGCTGGTAGGTATTTTTTTAGAATTAGTATTGTAGGCTTTATCAACAAGTTCAAATATTTTTGTTAATCTTTGGCCTTTTAGAGCATTAGTAAAAACTATTTCAGCAAAGTCTGCATGTGGTAATTCTCGTTTTATTTCTTTTATAAACTCATTTATTGTTGTTGAATGTTTATCAGATATAAGATCCCATTTGTTTACAACAATAATAAGTCCTTTGCCACAATCATTACTATAATCAGCTATTTTTTTATCCTGATCAGTAATGCCT
>JBFMGH010000444.1:0-3613 GCA_040752795.1 Cyanobacteriota bacterium | reverse complement strand
GTAATAAGTACAGTTATATCAGAGTCTTTAATAGCTTTAAGGGCTCTTTTAACTGAGTAATATTCTACGCCATTTTCTACTCTTGCCCTTTTTCTAATACCTGCTGTATCAGTAAGAATATATTCCTTATCATTATATATTACAGAAGTATCAATAGTATCACGAGTAGTACCAGCTTTATCGCTTACAATAACACGTTGTTCACCAAGTAAGAAGTTAACTATTGATGATTTGCCAACATTAGGCCTGCCAACAATTGCAAGCCGGGGTATTTTATTTTCATCATCAGGAGTATCAACTTTTGGAATTTTTTCAATGATTAGATCTAATAAATCTCCAACACCACCAGTGCCTTGAATGGCAGATATAGTATGTGGTTCACCTATACCTAATTGGTAGAAATCTGTTTTAAAAACCTCTTTTGATGGTATATCAACTTTATTAACTACTAGGAAGACAGGTTTATTAGTTTTTCGTAGAATCCTTGAAATATCTTCATCAACGGGTGTAACACCTTCAGCCCCATCAACTAAAAACAATATTACATCAGCCTGTTTGGTGGCAATATCAACCTGGGTATGAATTGAAACTGACATTTCATCTTCATGCCCTGGTATAATGCCTCCAGTGTCTATCACGGTAAAATTATAACCGCACCATTCGCAGTCAAAATATAGTCTGTCTCTTGTAATGCCAGGGGTACTATCGACAATCGCTTTTCGCTCTCCGTAAAGTCTATTTGCAAGGGTTGATTTTCCTACGTTGGGCCTGCCAACTATTGCTATAACCGGTTTTGACATTGTTCTTCCTGCTGAATTGATTCACAAAAAATTATACAATAAAAGTCACAGTAACCTATTAACAAATAATAAATTTAAGTTTATATAATAAAATGGTAATGGTTTAAAACAATGCTGTGCTTGCTTTTAATACTATGCGTTACTTTCATTAATCTGAATCCAAAATACATTATTTTTGTTATAATATAACCCTGTTAATAAGTTTAATTAAAAGTTTAATGAAGTGTTTAAAGATAAAAAGAAAAAATTTCAAATAGATATAAAGCATATTGCGCATGGAACGCAAGTAGTAACGCTAAGTGATAAAATATTTGCAGATGTTAAATACAAATCAGGTAGAACAGGAGTAGTTATTGAAAGTAGTATATCTAATAATAGTTATATAGTAAGGTTTTCTGACGATATTGAAATTGAATATACAAGAGAAGAACTTGTAATAAGAAAAATTGAAATTGAAAACTTTATTCAAAACTTTGCACCTAATAGCAAAGAACTGGAGAAATATATAATATACGAGTGTATGGTTGGCTCAAGGGCTTTCGGCCTTTCTGATGAATCTTCAGATGACGATATTAGAGGTATATATTTGTCTCCGGTAAGTTTAGTTATGAGTTTATGGGGAGCCCCAGAGCAAATTGAAGACAGGGAGAATGATAGGATATACTGGGAAATTGAAAAATATTTAAGACTTGCACTAAAAGCTAATCCAAATGTGTTAGAAACCTTGTGGACTCCAATGATAATCAAACAGACTGAACTGGCAAAGGAGTTAATTAACATAAGAGAAGTATTTCTTTCAAAACATATTTTTAAAACATTTGGAGGCTACGCACTAAGCCAGTTTACAAAGATGAAGAATGAATATGAAAGGACAGGAAAATATAGAGTTAAACATGCTCTACATTTAATAAGACTTTTAATATCGGGGGCCCTGGCTTTAAAAGAAGGTTACATTATGGTAGATGTAAGTGAATATAAAAATGACCTTATGTCAATTAAAACGGGCAAACTTAATTTTGATGAAATTCAAGAATGGCGTAAAGAACTTCAAAACAAATTTAATTGCGCCTATGAAAACACTATTCTACCTGATTTACCGGATGTAACAAAAGCAAATGAATTTCTATTGAAAGCCAGAAAATGTTCTTTTGATTTATGATTGCCTGTAACCTCTGAAATTAGCATTTTGTTTTAGGTAAAGATCTTCAGACTGTTTTCGCATTATTTCTTTTTTAGAATTAAAATGTTTATTGATAAGTATTGTATTAGCTTCCAATAGAGCTTTATGAAAGTCTTCATCAGATAGATCAGTAAAATTAACCGCAACTAGGTCAGAATTAAGGTGTTTGTTTTCATAAAAATCCTGACAGTTTATTAACAAACCTGTTTCAATTGCATGATAATACAATGGGCTACCTGGGTAGGGTGTAACAGGTCTTATTGTACGAAGTTGTGCGTGGTCATCATATTTTAAAAGAAAATCTACACCTTTCATTAGTGTTTCTTTATTTTCTCCGACATTGCCCCAAATAATATTTAATCCGGGGCTAATACCTGCTTCAAGTGTGTTTTCAATACCTGTAACGATTTGTTTTGTTGTCAGGCACTTATTCATATTTTTCAATATCTGGTCATCGAATGATTCTATACCATAATTAATAAACTGACAGCCAGCCTCTTTCATAAGTTTTAATACATCTTTAGTTGCAAAGTTTAGTCTGCCATTACAGTTCCATTTGATGTTTAATTTGTTTATTATGAAATCTTCACAAAGGCTAATAGTTCTCTCTTTAGAAGACATTAACAGTTCATCAGAGAAGACAGCAAAATTAATTCTATAATTTGCTTTTAAAAATTTAAGTTCTTCAATTATTGCATCATTAGATCTTGGTCTAAAACCCTGATCCATACGGTAGCAGAAGTTACACTCAAATACACAGCCTCTTCCTGATAGAACAGGCATGGCAAAATCTGTCATTTCTACTCTGGCTACCCTTAATAGTCTATAATATTCTATGGGAAACATTTCATATGCAGGCATAGGTATAGAGTCAACATCTTTGATAAGTTCTCGTCTGTTGTTAATAATTGTTTTATCATCTTTAATATAAGCAATACCATCAATATCTGATAAGCTTTTATTGCCTGCCAGATATTGTAGTAATTCAATAATAGTTAATTCACCTTCACCAATTACAATGACATCGGCAAAAGTTTTATTGAGAAAATATTCTGGTTCAGGCGAAGGTCCATGGCCACCTAGCATATAAAAAGGTCTATTTTTAGAACGGTTAATAGCGTCCGATATTTTCAATAATTTTCTATATTGGTAATATCCAGCTATTACAGATACTCCTATAGCGTCAAACTTGTTACTATTAAGGTAATTTGTAAGATGTTCATCAGGATAGTGATGTAAATCTTGATTATAGATTTCTACATCTATACCATTTTGCTTTAATACAGCAGCAATATAACCAAGCCCTTGCGGGAACCAGTGAATATAACTTTCGTTATCATAAACTACTAATAAAACTCTCAATTTAAATCCCCTGTTTAATACCCTTTTTAATTAATTTAATTGTCTGATTTTTTAGTTTAAATGGCAAAATGTTTAAGCAGAGCTTCAAAATAATTGAAATTCATCTTTAAACATTAAAACCAGGTGTTAAAATTCAACACCTGATTAATATAGTAAACGCATGAAATTATGAGACATAACTGGAAATCATGAGGGTGTTATGCCCGCCTTCGGCGGGCATAACACCCGAACCCTTTATTTTCTGAAGTCTATTTTATTTATGCGTTCATTA
>JBFMGH010000443.1:1843-3435 GCA_040752795.1 Cyanobacteriota bacterium | reverse complement strand
ATTTTTTTTTGTTTTTTTTGCCGAGCGCACCTGCAAAAAACACCCTGCCTCTATAATCTGGAATCTATAGATTACTTTCAAGGATAAGTATATATAGTGTAGGAAATACAATATATAACATTTTGTAAATAAATTGATTTGAAAATAGCAATTAATTTTTTTTTCAAACCTAATATAAAATAATAGAGGTAAAATATTGAGGATAAATAATGATTATTAATTCACCCGTGTCTTTTGGTGCCAGGCTTTGTTTTGATAAATCAGTAAATCAGAAGACTAGAGAAGAGTTAGTTAAAGCATTAAATGAAGATCAGCTTGATACTGTTAAAAAAAGCGGAGATTATACAGGGTGTGTTCAGGAACAGATTCCATTTATATCTGATATAAAAAAAGATAGGGATGTTTCATTAACTTTAAAGGTTGATGAAAAAAGAAACACACTGAGTGCTGTTTTAGGAGGTGTCTGGGATAAAGAACATGAAAAATGTAGAATTGCTGAAGATCAGATTTACGGTATTAAAGTAGTAGATTTAAAGCCTGAAACTATCGGGAAACAATTTTTTATGCTGATTAATAGACTGATACTTGATCAGGTCTGGAAACTATCTGCTGAAGAACGTGAAGAGCTAGGTAGGCAAAGAACAGAATATTGGAATAAGCAAAAAAAGCTTGAAGAATAAGTTTAATTATAAATTTAATTCATAAAGGTCTTTTAATTAACTTAATTAAAGGCCTTTTTGTTTTATAAATATTAATTTTGTTATACAATTTTCTAGTTAGTACTGAAAATTATAGGGGATCAATATGAAAAAACTATTACTATTGTCTTTAATATCCTTGCTTTTTGTTATAAATTCATATCAATCAGCTTCGTATGCTCAGCAACAACTTCAAGGAAGTGTTTATGAAGTTATGCCTGGTAGAACAATAGATGCTATAACTGAAACAGGTTTAAGTAGTGCGGTTAATAAGCCGGGAGATCCTGTGATAGTAGTAGTAAATAATGGTTTTTATGATAATGGTGAAATAGTATTTGTGCCAGGAACAAGAATCGAGGGCAATGTTACGGAAGTTACTTCATCAGGTAGAACAGGAAAAAATGGCACTCTTGCAGTACGGTTTACTACAGCTATTAGCCCATCAGGCAAAAGAATGCCTATATCAGCAATAATAGAAACCAAGGATGGTTCTGGTATAATAAGAGGGGGGTCACTGAAAGGTAGGATAGGCAAAGGATTTCTCAGGGCTGTTGAAGGCGCAGCTGCAGGAGCAGTTTTAGGTACTGCAATGGGTGGTATAACAGGTGGTAAAGTTGGTAAAGGTGCTGCTTATGGCACTGCTATTGGTGGTGGTATTGGTGCAGCTACTAACATTACACGTAAAGGTAATGAAGCTGAAATACAAAGTGGAAAACGTATTGAATTATTAATTACTCAACCTATCAGGGTTACTGGTAGTTTCAAATAATATAATAAACTAAATTAGCATCTATACCAATCCACGGAAGTAAACGATATATGGCTTTAAATTATTATAGGGTGTTTTTTGCAGCGCACCAGGCAAAAAAAACCAGCCACAAAAAAAATGAAAAA
>JBFMGH010000443.1:0-1833 GCA_040752795.1 Cyanobacteriota bacterium | reverse complement strand
TTTTTGTTGTTTTTCGCCCCCCCCCCCCCCCCCCAAAACCACCCTGCCTCTATAATCTGGAATCTATAGATTACTTTCAAGGATAAGTATAACAAAAATTTAAATAATTATACAAAAGTTGATTTAGTCGTTATGTATTGATTTTATATTGGTATTACTTGTAAAGTAAATAACAACTTAAAGTTATGGTTTTGTTACATAAAAAGTGACAACTGGAGTGCTGGTTCCAGTTTTAATAGTAATTATTGATCCTTTGATATTATTCTTATTAAGTATTGCAATTGCTTTTATGTAGTAATCACCCCTAATTATAAAGCATATAGGTGTTGAAAAATTACTAAAATCGCTATTTTGGATTTTTCTAATATCTATAATTTTAAGTTTTTTGTTTTTTTGCAGAAACTTTATAACAGGATTTTTGTTATCAATTGTATAATAATGATCTTCTTCGAAGCGTAAAACGATGAAATGGAAATTGTTTGAATAGTTATTAATAATATTAGAACTTATAATGTATGGATTATAAAATGATTTATCTTTCTCAATGCAAATATAATTATAAAAGAAGAACTCAAAATTTGATAATGTAATTAATAAAAGTGTTAAAGGAATAAATATAATTTTAAAATATTTACTAAAAGACTTATTATTTAGATGCTGAGTTGTGAATTGATTTATATTAGTTAATGCTATAGCTGCTATCAGGCTAATAACTGGTAAAGCAATGATTATTTTATGAAATGTAGGAGAATCTACATTTATGAACCAGCCTAAAGTAATTATTAATCCGAAAGAAGTTATTAGAAGAAAATATCGTTCGTCTTTAATTTTCAAACAACAAAATATCAGCCCCAGGAGAAATAAAGTAGCAGTTATAGGTTCTAAAAAAGGTCTGTTTATGAAATATTGCCTGGCATTATCACTAAAAAAATAAAAGCTTGCAAGGCTAATACCAATATTTAATAATTTGGCATCTATATTATTATTGGTATTTAGTTTTTGTTGAACATAATTTTGACTATCTGGTTTAAAAATAGAAATATCTTTTGCTCTAAATATACTTATGTAAGGCTTTTTTAAACAATAAGTTCCAAATGGTATTGCAGTAAGAGTAAAACCGATAATGAAAATAAGCAAATATCTTAATACTAATTTTTTATTTTCCATATTTTTAAATAATAGAAACAATAAAAAAGTAATTAATATTGGAAATAAAACCTTTGAAGAGTGATATGAATATAAACCCAGGCCACAAAATAGTCCTGATAAATACACAAATGTTTTGCAGTTATTTTTTAGTCCAGCAGCAAAGAATAATAAAACTATTGTAAGAAAAAGAATCCCTTGATTATTGGGGAAACCAGTTCTATGAAAATATATAAAGCAATGAGATGAAAATAAAATAACTGATGATATTGCCGCAATATTTTTATTGAAAAGCATTCTGGCTAATAAATAAAATGGAAATACTATAAATAAACCGCTTATTGCAGATAATAACCTGATTCCGAAGATATCATTTGAAATGAACTTTAATGCCAGAAATCCAGGAAATATAGTTAAGAAGGAGCAGCCATTAACACCTGAAATATCAAATAAATTTACAGTACAATAAAAGAGATCTCGGGCTCTATCAGCTATACCAGCTTCATCAATATGAATATTATATGGTATTAAAGTAATGTAAGGTATTAATATTATACCTACAAAAGCTAAAAGCATTATTATGAAAAATATTTCATCTTTTTGTATTTTGAATATTGCAAAAGGAAGCCGTTTTTGATCTAAAAGAAGAAATGATATAGCTGGTAAAATAATAGTGATAAGCCATAA
>JBFMGH010000442.1:0-5704 GCA_040752795.1 Cyanobacteriota bacterium | reverse complement strand
TCTTTTGAGAGCTATCATCTGAATTTACAGTGTGTAAATCCAGTATTTTTTAAATATGTCATTAGAAGAAGGTTTTACCTAGATGAAACAAATTCATGAATTAATCAGGTTAAATAAATATTTAGACAGATTAATAAAATTTGCTTCACTATTACCTTTTTTTTTGTATAAAATTAATTTGTTCAAAAAGAAGTGAATTGAACGGAGGAATAAAATGGGAGAACTGGCTTGTTTTGGTGGAGTAGGTGGAGCACTGCTTTTACTCTTTTTAGTTCCTTTGATAATTTTACTGGCAGCAAATACTATTAGAATTGTCAGGCAGTCAAATGAAGGTCTGCTGGAAAGATTAGGAAGTTTTCAGGGCAAAAGAGAGCCTGGCCTGGTGTTTTTATGGCCATGGATGGATAAGCTGTATATTGTTGATCTTAAAGAGCAGGTATTTGCACTGAAACCACAACCTGTTATTACTAAAGATAATGCTACAATGAATGTTGACGCAGTTATATATTATCAGGTTACAGATTCATACAGAGCTACTTATGAAATAGCAAACCTGGTAGCAGGTGTTGAGCAGCTAGCTTTAACCAGTCTGCGTAACGTTATTGGTGATATGACTATTGATGAAACATTAACATCACGTGATAAAGTTAATGCACACCTTCAGGAAATACTTGATGAAGCAACAACAAAATGGGGTGTAAAAGTTAATAGAGTAGAATTAAAAGATATTAACCCTCCAAAAGAAATGGAAGAGGCAATGCAGAAGCAGATGAGAGCTGAACGTGAAAAACGTGCTGCTATTCTGACAGCTGAAGGTGAAAGAGAAGCCGCTATTCAATCTGCTGAAGGTCAAAAAAGATCAGCTGTTTTAAGAGCTGAAGGTGAAAAAGAATCTGCTATAAGAAGGGCCGAAGGTGAAAAAGAAGCTATTCTCCTGCGGGCTGAAGCTGATGCCCAGAAAATAAAAATGATTATGGAGGCGGAAGCTCTAAAAATAGAAAGAACATATCAGGCTATTCATAATGGAAGGCCTACACCTGAGCTTATTCATATTAAATATCTTGAAGCATTACAACAATTATCAGTTGGAGAAGCTAATACATTAATAGTACCGTATGAAGCAGCTGGATTTATGGGAAGTATAGTAACTGCAGCGCAGGGATTTAAGATGCCGAAGCCAAGAGCAGCTCCATTCCCCAGAGCAGGCAGCCCAAATATAAATCCTGAAAGATAATCTATTTAAAATGACTACAAGAAAACCGCTGAAAAATCTTGAAGATTTTATTGATGCAATATCTACGCTTAGAGGCCCGGATGGTTGTCCATGGGATCGTGAGCAGGATCATAAGACTTTAAAAAAGTATTTATTGAATGAGTCATACGAATTAATAGATGCAATTGATTCAGGCCAGCCTGATGAAATTTGTGAAGAGCTAGGAGATGTTTTATTGCAGGTTATTTTGCATTCTCAAATAGCTTCAGAAAAAGGTCAGTTTGATATTGAAGATGTTGCCAGGCAAATAAAAGAAAAAATTATTCATCGCCACCCGCATGTATTTGGAGATAAAACAGTTAAAAATGCTGATGAAGTTGTGGTGAACTGGGAAGCTATTAAAAATAAAGAAAAAACTGAAAGAGATTCAGCCCTGGATGGAGTTCCACGTTCAGCACCGGCTTTGATGAGAGCCGAACAGCTTAGCAAAAAAGCTGTAGCTGTTGGCTTTGAATGGCCTGATATAGAAATGTTATGGGATACATTTTATTCTGAAATAGATGAGTTTAAACAGGCCATAAACTCTAGAAATAAAGATAGAATTAAAGATGAAATGGGTGATATGCTGTTTTGCATTGTCAATCTTGCAAGATGGTATAAAATAGACCCTGAAATGGCTCTTCAGGAGAGTAATAATAAATTTATCTCAAGGTTTAATCTGATGGAAAAAAATGCAGGAAAAAACCTGACAGAATTTACACAGCCAGAATTAGAAGAGTTGTGGCAGGAAGCTAAAAAGACTTTTAAATAAAGGACAACAAGATGAGTGATATGCCTAAAAAATCATTTTTTGGACAAATAAAATCACAGATGCGCAACTTAATAAGGTGTCTGGTTAAAGATAAAAACGTAGCTCTAATTAAGCTTGATGGAATCATAATGGATTCAGCTAATTATCCTATGGCTAAAAAGCTTATTAAGGCATTTAAAGAAGTTGAAGAACGTGAAATAAAAGTTATGGTATTAAGAATAAATAGCCCTGGCGGAACAGTAGGTGCTTCTCAGGAAATCTACGATGCTATTCAGAAGTTAAAAGCCAAAGGAACAAAAGTTGTGGTTTCTTGTGGAGAAGTGTGTGCCTCCGGCGGTGTTTATGTTAGTTGTGCAGCAGATAAAATTGTAGCTAACCCTGGCACTATTACAGGTTCAATAGGTGTTATAATAGGAACCTCAAATTTTAAAAAGCTCTATGAAAAAATCGGTATTGATCAGGAAGTTGTTAAATCAGGCCCCTATAAAGATATTCTATCAACCCATAGATACCTTACAGATGAAGAAAGAGAATTATTACAGGGCATGATAGATAATTCATATGAGCAGTTTGTAAACATTATAGCTAATGGCAGGTCATTGGAGCCAGCTAAGGTAAAAGAGTTTGCAGATGGTAGAATATTTACAGGAGAACAGGCTCTAGAGCTTGGCATGATTGATAAAATAGGGTCATTAAAGGATTCTATATATTATGCAGCTGAGCTGGTTGGTATTGAAGGAGAACCCAAAGTTATCAATTTAACCCAGAAAAAATCCAGGATTTATAGCCTGCTTGATAATAACCTGCAAAATATTGAGCTTAAATCTCAATACTCTGGTATACCTCTATGGATAATGCCAAAATTATTGTAAATACCGAAATTAATTTGCTTTATCATTATAAAAAATAATTATACTATTACACATAAATAATGAATCTATAAATTACTTTCAAGGAACAGTATATTAGATAAATAAATATTCAAATCTTAATGCATATATAAATATGCAGAGTTATTATGCTGATAATAACACTAAAAACATTTAAAATAACTTAATTACATCTGTCTTGATATTCAGGCAGGTTGGCCCTGTCACCTGAGCATATCAAACTGTTGTTAATAGGATCTCTTACAAAAGTCGTTGAGTCTGCAAGGTTCTGATATAAAATTTCTACCGGACTCTGGTAAGAGTTTGGCGGGTTACCACTGTCCAAATTTGCGGTAATCTGGTCAACACCGAAAGGATCATGCTGGGGTGGTGGCAGGTTAGAGTTACCTAATTCATCAGCAACATTAACTAAATCATTAGCCATGCCATAAAGCTCACCAGATAAAACATTTAAAATTTCACTGGCAGCAGGGTTGTTATCTAAAGTGCCATTATCAGTGAGTGTTTTTAATTTTAAGAAATAATTACCAATAGGTGTGTTGGTTGAATTAGGCATTGATCTTGGATCTATATATTCTGGATATGTTGCATCATTATTTATCGTATTAAGGCTTACTGTTCCATTTATATAATCTTCGTAGCTCCCTGAAGGTGTTAAATTTCTTAAATAATTATTATCAGGGTTAGGTTGATCACATACGTGTGGAGGAGGAAGACAAACACCACCGTTGCTATTGAAAAAAACAACACCTTCAGGGTGTAAGGCGTTAGCAATGTTATAGAAATCTATTGTTAAATTACTAGCATCACTAATGTTAACAAAATCTGTCATATGTAGCATATTGCTTGTTGAGTTTATAAGATCCTGATATTGAGCATTTAATGCATTATATTCTTCTATTGTAGTTACCTGATGCAGTGCATTAAAGTAATCATTAAAATCATTAGAGTTATTTAAGAGAGTATTTTTAGCAGATTCAAATTTTTCTTCAACAGCAATAATATCCTGACCGAGTGCAATGAGTTCTCTAATATCAGAAGCAGCATCAGGATTAGAAGAATCAAGCTGATTGGCTAGTTGTGTAAGCAAGTTTAAGATTTCATTAGTACCACCCGGAACACCCGAAGTTTCAATAAGTTCACTGAAATCAGATGGTATGCCAGATAAAATAATGGTGCCATAATCTATAGTGCATTGACCATTAGCACAAACCTCAACCGGATTTTGATATGAACCGCCCAGGTCACCAGCCTGAAGAGTGCTGGGATCAAAACCAGGTGATGATAATAGAGCGTTAATCTTCATTTGAGAATTTATGCCTGATTGAATGTTAAACATTTTTTGCAGGCCTTCTACGATATGATCACCAAGAGTAAAATAAACCGGTAACAACAAAACGCCAACAAGAGCAATTGCAATACCATATTGTGTAAGGTTAGCACCTGTATTCTTATTCAAATTCATAAGAACAACCCCATAGCTTGCTATAAAAGTAGTATCGTTAATATTTTAAATCTCTTTAGCAGAAAATTGATTTTTGAATTGTATTTAAACAATTATTTACAAAAAGATTTATAGTTATTGCTCTTCTTCCTCTACCCAATCATAATCTGCGTTTACATCAAAGTTATCATTTGAATTATTAGACGATTTTATTTTTTCTTCTTCTTCAAATTCTAATTTTCTGTAAGTTGCAAGAACTGATAATTGTGAAAAAAGGTTCTTAACACGGTCTTTAAGCTTGTGTTTTTTTACTAATGAGCAGAAATTGTCATATTCTTTATATTTTTTTCCTTCTTCAAATGCATCAAGTGCTTCATTGAGCTCATTAAAAGTTAAATCAAAGTCATCTTTTAAAAGTTTAAGTTTCTTTTTGGTAAAATCATTTACAGCCTCATTTTTAACATAAGCATCAATATCATCATACAGAGGATTAATAATCGAAAGAATTTCGCTGCCATTTTCGTTGAATCTTTCAGCTCTAATATCAGCTAAATCCTGTAATTCAATTTCAACATCCTTTTCTTCGGCTTCCTTATCGCTATATTGGCAGTATTTGTAAGTATCTACAAAGCTTTTATTTAATTCGTCAAGCTGGTATAAAGAATCTAAAACTAAATTATCAATTTCTTCTTCAGAAAGTTTAGCTTTTTGCTCCCCCGAGCAGGATGTTAAGATAACAAGTGAAAAAACTAAACTAAAAAATATAACAAATAACCTCATTAAAATACCCTTTTTGTTAATTCATAACGCAATATTATTATTATCAATAACGAATAATTTTCAACTTGAGAAACAATTTATAAATATTGTATTTAGTATTAAAGCAAAAATTTACTAAAAACTCACACTTTATTTAAGGTATTAGTTTAAAACTAAGATGACTAAAATATGTCTTAGATGTCTGTAAACCCACTTATTAGAATGCTCTAAATAAAAACTTTTAATCTGTTAATAAAACCCGAGTTAAAACATAAAATTTTGATTAATTAGGTAAATATAAATTCCTAAAAATTTAAAATATAGGAAATAAAGAATTTATTTGGTTTTCGACAGCTTAATTTTCTTGAACAATAAAACTTTATTAGTGTAAAATAAAATATCATATGAAAGAGTAGAAAAATCACTCTCGAACTACATCCAAAAAAGGAGAAATTTCTCAATTATGTTCGAACGTTTTACAGAAAAAGCAATTAAAGTAATTATGCTGGCCCAGGAAGAAGCTCGAAGGCTGGGGCACAACTTCGTAGGTACTGAACAGGTTCTCCTTGGTCTTATAGGCGAAGGAA
>JBFMGH010000441.1:0-11594 GCA_040752795.1 Cyanobacteriota bacterium | reverse complement strand
TCGTGTATTGGTATAACACTTAAAAAGGTTTTGATAGCATTTTATAAGTGCTTGAATATTATAAGGTTAATCAAACTGTAGTTTCACATTAGACCTACCCCCTTTATTCCCCCTACGAGGGGGATGTGGTCGCCTGCCGATGGGGCGGGTTCGCTTGCAGCACAGCTGCGGCGCGCTCTCCTTTTTTTGTTATAATAACAATGTTTTTCAAAGCCTGAAGAATTTAACCGACCAGTGAAATTTAACAAAAAGTCGAAAGATATATTTCAAAAGTTAATCATGTTCTAGAAAAATGTTAAGCGTAATGAAAAAACCATTCTAAATGATATAATATTATGAATTAAATTAATAATAATAAGTTACACAAAGGGAATCTGGATAAAATGACAACACCAAAAAATGAAGAAAAGAAAAAAATGAGCCCGAAAAAAATGGCTCTTTACATAGGTTTAATAGCCATATTTGGCCTTTCGACGCCAATACAAAAGTATTTTCAGGAACAGAAAAGAAAACAAATGGAGCTAGAAGCCCAGCAACAGCAACAACTTGAACAACAACAACTTGAACAACAACAGCAACAACAAAATGGAGATTCAGGTGCGTTGTCTGGAGATGAATCTGATGAAAAAACTTTAATCAATAAAGGAATAACCCACTTTGACCGTGAAGAATATCAATCAGCAAAAGAATATTTTGAAAAAGTACTTGAATTAAACCCTGATGAACCTAAATCTTATGAGTTTTTAGGCAAGATATATCTAAAGGAAGGTAACGAAGACAAAGCCATAGAAAACTTAAGGCTGGCAGGTATGGCAGATCCAAATTATTATGGAAACTTTTTAGATCTGGGAATAATTTATCATAAAAAAGGCATGTTAGAGCCTGCCCTTCAATTTCTAATCAAAGCAAGAGATTTAAACCCAACATTTCCTGATACTCACATAGAAATTGCTAATATATATCTTGACAAAGGAGAAATTGAGACAGCAATAACAAACCTTAAAACAGCAATACAACATTATCCAAATGATCCAAAACCCTATAACAAGATAGGTGAAATTTATGTAAGCCAGGGAGATCTGGAACAGGCCTTAACATACTTAGATCAGGCCCTTGCAACAGATCCAAAATTTGCATTGGCATATACTAATAAAGGAATTATTTATTTAAAACAACAGAAACCAGAGACAAAAGATCAAGCAAAAGAAATGTTTGAAAAAGCTATCTCTCTTAACCCTGAAGAGAGTAAAGCTTATTTTTATTTAGCAAACTATTACCTCATGAAAAACAATAAGGAACAAGCCAAATTAAATTATATGAAAACATTAGAATTTGATCCTGAAAATGAAGAAGCTGCAAAGAAAATAAAAGAAATTGATCCAAATGTAGTTTTAATCATAGGAAAATCAAAGGATCAATAAATAAATAAAAAGTTATATTAATCTTTAAAAGTAATTTATAGATTCTAGATTATAGGAGCTGGTTGTTTTTACCTGCGGTCGAAACAGGTTTGATTGCAGCATAACTGCGACGCTCTTACCTTTTTACAAATAATAACAATGCTTTTCAAAGTTTAAAATTTAACCGGACAGTAATGTAAAAATTATCTGCGATTAAGTGTACTAATGTGATTTTTTAAAAAAAAGCAGTTCAAAGACCCGAATTATTAAAAATTATTGAGTTGCCAATAAGATTATTATCAGGCTTTTTCAAACATGGCACAAGTATAAATTTAAGTATATCAAAAGCTAACAAGACAGTGGCATTTTGTTTATAGAATTTAAAAGTCTTTCAAGAAATGCCAGAATAAGTGTATAATAAGTGTCATGTAGACAATATTGTAAATAAGTGTAAACATGTCACTTGCAAACAGCAATTTTTAATTTTTATGATTCTTATTAATATTACAAAGTTCAACAACCTCAAATTACCCCAAATAAGAATTTCTATTAACCTCTAGACCTCCCAAAATAGAGGTTTTTTATTTTGTTCACAGAATATTTCTTTTAAAACCCAACTTGCTGAGTCTCTAAGTTCTGATATTTTATTGTAGGTAATTTTTATAGAAGTCTTTTACAAAAAATTTATAATTCATCATCAGAGAATTTGGGACATTCACCTGGAATAATACCCCAGTGTAATTTAGAACGAAGAATATCAAAGAAACAATCTTCATGTTTACCAAGTAATACAAGCCTGGCCTTAAAAGGAGCTTTCATAACATAAATAGTATCGTTTTCTTTTAGTTCTGTATATTCCTGTCCGTCAGCATTAAGGTAGCTTTTTTCAGGATTATTCATAATAGTAATTTTAACCGTCTGATCATCAGGAATAACTATAGGTCTTATAGCCAGGCTGTGAGAAGATATAGGAGACAAAACAATTACACCCATACCTGGTACGATGATAGGGCCACCAACAGATAAATTATATGCTGTGGATCCTGTTGGTGTTGATACAATTAAGCCATCGCCTAAAAAGTTATTTATTCTATGTCCATCTACACTAACACTTAAAACAATGGGCCTTGAAAGAGCACCTCGTTTAATAACAATATCATTCAGTGCAGTAAAAATTCTTGCCGGGTTTTCAACTTTATCCACGGCTCTTAGCATGAGCCTTTCTTCAATTCTATAATCACCTGTAAAGAGTTTTTCAAGGCTTTGTTCAAGATATTTTGTTGAAATTTGAGATAAGAAGCCAAGATTGCCGCTATTAATACCTAACAAAGGTATATTTTTAGGGGCATAACACCTTGAAGCACTTAAAAAGGTTCCATCTCCGCCAATAATGATATTTAAATCCGGAGTTGTATCAAAATCTTTAAAATATAGACACTCGGCCGGGTTTAATTTCTGGTAGAAAGTATTTATGCCATGAAAATTAAGTATATCTGTAATAGCTTTAACGTATTCCAGAGCGTTTTTATGGCATGCATTATAAAGAATACCAATATTGTTAAACCTGTCATCAATATTATTTAAGTTGCTCGTGTGCGTTGTAGACAATTGATTCGATAAACTCATAATTAATAATACTTTCCTTTTTCTTGCTGGTAAGGTGGCAAAGATATTCAATATTACCAGAAGGACCTTTAAGAGGTGAATATGTCAGGTTAATTGGAACTAAATTCAGGTTACAACAAAAATCAAAAAATTGCTCTATAACTTCAATATGAATTGATTTATTTTTAACCACGCCTGTTTTTGGAACCTGATCTTTACCTGCTTCAAACTGTGGCTTGATTAAAATAATGAATTCTTTCTGATTATCCATTAAAGAAGAGATATTTTCAAGCACCTTTGTTACAGAAATAAATGATAGATCAGCGGTACATAAAACAGGTTTTTTAAAGCATTTATTATTAAAGATTTCTTCTGATTTAATATAACGAACATTAGTTTTTTCAATAACTTTAACTCTGGGATCATTACGAAGTTTCCAGTCAATCTGGCCATAGCCAACATCAATAGCATAAACAAAAGAAGCACCATGTTGTAATAAACAATCTGTAAAGCCTCCTGTAGAGGCTCCAGCATCAATACAGGTTAAATTGTTAACATCAATTTCAAATAAATGAAGGGCTTTTTCAAGTTTAATCCCCCCCCTGCTAACATATGGGCAATTATTTCCTTTGATTTCAATTTGAGAAAGCAAAGATATTTGAGTACCTGCTTTTGTTTGTCTGTTTCCATCAACAAAAACAATTCCAGCCATAATAGCAGCCTGAGCTTTTTGTCGTGTATCAAAAAGCTGTTTTTCTACCAGTAATAAATCGAGTCTTTTTTTTTCTTTTGAGTTAGCCATAAAGAATAGTTTACAGGAAATTTAGACTTTTAAGAAACCATAATTAAAATTATTTAAAAGGTGGTTTTAAAACTGGGAGCATTATATGTTAAACATACTCAGATTAAGTAATAGTATAACTATTGGTGACATTACACGCACGTTAATACATTTATTTAAATCTTTACTAAAATCTGAAAAGATAGAATTAGATAACAATACTTATGTGTTACTATTTCACACCCAAACATAATATCTATATTGATCCTTGAAAGTAATTTATAGATTCCAGGCTGCGCAGGCAAAACATCCTGCAACCTCCTCGCTGATTTTTGATTTGTGAATAATTCGGGCTAAAGGTTTATAAAATATCAGGGAACAGTGGTTAACGAGCGCAGGATTTATAGATTCCAGATTATAGAAGGCGGATAAATTTATTTTTCTTTGAATTCTATGGATCCATCCCAGTTATCAGGTGGTGGAGAATGTTTAAAAATTTGAATTTGATTTAAATAGAGTTGACTTGTTTTGTCATTGGATTTAATAGTTAGAATTTCATTGAATAATTCTTCAGCCTGAAGCCATTGACGAGATTTAAAAGCTGATGTTGCTTGTTCAAATAATTCTGAAATTTGAGTATCTTCCGGTTTTTGCTGATCTTTTTTGTTAATTAATTCAAAAACTTTAATAGATTCAGATTTACCTTTGACTTTTATTGCCCCTAATTCACGACATGTAAATTTATCTTTAACTTTTTCATAAGTAAATTGGCTAATAATAATAGACGTTCCAAACTGTTTATTAACACCTTCAAGCCGTGAAGCCAAATTGACACCGTCACCAATGGCGGTATAATTAAACAAATCTCCGCCCAGGTTGCCCACCATAGCTTCTGAAGTATTCAGACCAATTCTAAGTTTAAATTCAGGGAAATTATTTTGTTTAAATTCTTTGTTAAGTTTTTCAGTTTCTTCGAGCATTTCCAGGGCAGCAATGCAGGCTTTAAATTCCGCATCTTCAATATTAAGTGGAGCCCCCCAGAATGCCATAACTGCATCACCAATGTATTTATCAAGTGTGCCCTGATGTTTAAAAATAATTCTACCCATGGCAGAAAAATATTTGTTTAGCATAGTAGAAAGAGTATCAGGATTTGTATTTTCGCTAATAGTAGTAAAATCTGCGACATCGGAAAAGAGTAAAGTAATAGTTTTTCTTTTTACAGAAAGTTCAGTAATGTTTTGAGAAGCAATTTTAGCAACTTCCGGAGATACATATTTTTTAAAAGAGTTATAAACATAAATTCTGGTTTTATTTTCAGTAAAATACAAAAAGGCCCAGCAGGTCATAGCGGTTAAAATAAGCTGAATTGAGGGAAAAGCAAGATCAATAATAAGTAGTTTAGAGACAAACATATAGAAAGCAAAAGTAATATAACCACATAATATAATTATTAAGGCTGGTAATGAATAATAAACCTGTTTATTTAGCCCTAAAATGGCCCCCGATAGAAGACATAATAAGATAACAATAATTATATTTGCACTGGAATTGAAATTTTTTATGACTTTATTATTTAAAATAGTGTCAATAATGTTAGCATGAATTTCAACACCCGGCATAGAATGTTCTATGATAGAAGTATTAGAAATAGCAGCAGACTTTGTGGTAATAGGAACTTCAAAAAAGTCATGAGCAGTTTTTAAAGAGTTACCAATTAAAACAATTTTATTTTTCAGGTTTAAAGATTTAAGAGTTTCATCAGAATTATCAGAAAAAAAGTCGTATATTGGTCTGACAGGTCTTTTTGTTCCAGTTTCAAAATAATAAATAAAGTTATTTTCCTGGTTTTCACTATTAATTAATTCTGCTTTTATTTTACCTGGTTTAAAATGATTAACAGCTGAAACAGCCAGAGAAGGAGAATAAAAGATTTTTTCTTCCATAGATTCCCAGTCAAGGCCTTTATAAGGGAAACTATATTTAAATCTTCTAACAAATTCGTCACTATCTCTAGTGGTATTTACTGCGCCATAAAAATTTTCCGGGAAATAGTTATCGAAAGAGGTTTTAAATTCTGAACGAGATGTACCTGTTGATTCAGAGTAATAATTAACTTTAGATGCTAGAATAACATTGTTATATTTAGATATAGTATCAAGCAAAATTTTATTTTCAGGTTTTTGAGGGTCAATATCTGAAATAAACATCAGGTCTATAGCTATAGTTTTAACACCTAATATATTTAACTTCTCAATAATTTTTGCCAGGAGTTCTCTTTTGAAGATGTAATCATTAAAGAGTTCTGGGGAGGTTTCTTTAGTATTATCATCAATCATAAAGATAGCTGTATTGGTTTTGCAGGTTTTATTATTGTCTAAATGACTTAAATAATTATAACGGCTATCAATTGATTTTAGTTCTAGCTTGTATATAATATTAAATAATAAGTTATCCTTTAGAAAGGTATAAGGAATAATAGTTAAACCTATTATTAATCCAAAAATGGAGCATATTATTATATTAAAGTAAGTTTTATTCATTATATATTAGCAATTATATTAATTTTTATTCTTTTTAAGAGTTTTTATTTAAGTAAAGATGAGTATTTAAGAGCAATAATAGCTGCTTGAGTTCTGCTGGTAACGTTTAGTTTGTTAAAGACATTGCTTAAATGGTTACCAACAGTTGTTTCACTAATAAAAATCTTTTGTGAAATTTCTTTATTATTGTATCCTTTGGCGACATAGCCAAGTATTTCCTTTTCTCTGGGTGTAAGATCATCGAAATTACCGTCAGAAAAATGAAGTTCAAAATCTAAAGAAGATTCTGACTGTTTTTTTCGGAGGTTAGCTTCTATTCTGGCTAATAGAACTTTCATAGAAAAGGGTTTGGTAATAAAATCATCCGCCCCGTCATATAAAGCTCTTGATTCACTGATTTCATCATCAACCGCAGTAAGCATAATAACAGGCCAATTAGAAGTATTTGGCAGAGCTCTAATTTTAACTAAAATTTCCCAGCCATTGGCACCGGGTAGCATTAAATCAAGCAAAACAAGTTGAAAAGCATCTTTTTTTTGTATTTCAAGAAACTTCAATGCCCTTAAGCCTTCATTTATAATTGTTACGTTATAATTCCTTGCTTCGAGAGCAGTTTTTAATGCAGAACTTATTCTATCTTCATCCTCAATACAGAGAATTTTTGCAGATATATTAGATGAAGTCATTTATATTATTCTCCTGTTTTGACCAAATAATACATGAAAAATGTCTTCAGGAATATAGCATGTAATAAAAAATGATTAGAACACTGTCTTTGTTTATTAGTTGTCTGGAGCTTATTGGTCCCCCTTGAGGGGGACAAGCAGGGGGTGAATATATATTTAAAGCGACCTTTTGATTTACATTTTTTGAAAAACACAACAACAAGAAACATTTTACCGGGCAAAATTAACAGTAAGCGATAAGGTATTTTAAATTTTTACAATAAAACAGTAAAAATTTACCAGATGAAATAAAGGAAAATTCTAACAAAACACCTGGATAAAATGTTTTAATAAAGATAGGGATTTAAAGGGGCATTTAAAAGCAAAGGAGTAGAAATATGAAATTAAACGGTATGATTCATCAATTTAAAACACAGTCACAAAATAATAATCGTCCTCCAGAGTGGTTAGTAAAAGGTGATCTAAATAGAGACGGCAATATGGACGGTAATGAAACAGCAAGAATGAAATTATTAGACGGCAACAAAGATGGTATTATTGATAAAACCGAGCACCAGAGAGAATTAAGATTATTTGATGGTAACAGAGATGGTAGAATTGATCTTCAAGAAACACAAAATCAGTTTAACATTGGTAGAAACGCCAGCTGTGACTTTAATGGTGATGGAAAAGTTGATTCATTAGAGCAAAATGTTTTAAATAAATATGACAAAAATGGTGATAATTTAATTGGCCCATTAGAAAGATTAGCTCAATTAAAAGACTGGGATAAAAATAAAGATGGTAAAATTGGCCCAATAGAAAGATTTATGGAATTATTTTCATTATATAAAGATTCTCAGGAAGAAGACACTGAAACTGATACTGATACAAAATTAAATATGTTAGCATAAAGCGATTTTTTAATAATACCCTTTGCAATTATCCAAATAATAGTGCCGATTTAATAATTCTTACCAGGAAAAATTTCCTGGTATTATTTTTTTTTGGTAAATTTTTCAGGGTTCTATTATATAAATAATTAGTTTAAAATTTTATTAATTACATTTATGTTTAATAACTACAACTCTTTTTTAAGGAGTAAGTATGTCAAGAAATAAAATCGGAAATTCTTTTATTCAATATGCAATAATAATAATACTTGTAGCTTTATCAGTAGTAGCAATATATTTTTTATTAGGAGAAAATATAAAAGATAATTTGTCATTTTTCTCATCTTCAATGGGTAAATCTGCAAAAGCTGTTTCTTTTACAGGTATTGATGGAACTGTCAAATCATTTCAACCTGGTGATTTAAGTGGAACACCAGATAATCCGGTAAGTGAGTGTAATAATAATACATGTATACTTGATTATGGAGACTATATTTTAGATGGAATACCTGCAAATTTTTCAGATGAAAGTACTTCTTCAAGAGGAACTGATCAGTTAACACAAGTTATGGGAAGTATGTTAAATCAACTTGAAGCTGAAAATGACCCACCAGATGATAATTTAACCGAATTGATTGAATTAATAAAACAGGCCATACAAAAATCAAATATGATAGCTGATGCCGAACAGGTTTTAGAGGTTGCTGCCCTGGATGTTTACCTAGGACAGGATAATCAGCTAGTAAATGAAACCGTAGTATTTCAACAAATAATTCAAAGCCTTGGACAAAATCCACAATACAAAATACTTCAGGAAACAGGATTAATAGTTATACCTCCACCAGGAGAAGAGCTTAGCCCTGATACACCCCTTTTTAGAGATACGGCCTGGTTAAATGATCCTGCTTATTCTAATGCTATAATAAATACAACTAAAATTGGCCCAACAACTGACACTCTTCAAACACTAAAAACAGAAATTTTAACTGCAGCAGATGATTGTGGTAAAACAGAACAGGGTAAAACCGTAGCCTATTTAATAGATATAATAACTCAGGTGTCTTTAGAAACGCAATCCGCAGCATCTAATGGTGCAGATATTCTTGGTATTAAGAGTATAGTAGACAATAAAGATATTGTACTCACACAAGAGCTTATTAATATTGCTAAAGGAATAGATCCAAGCCTGGGAAACTCTCCACCATATTAGGTATTAAAATGATTATTTAAGTATATAAAATAAATTTTCTGCTATACTGATCCTTGAAAGTAATAGCAGACTACAGAAACTCTATAATGATAAAACAACACAAATATACTTTTGCCATAGCTATTATATTAATAATTTTATTGAATCTACTGGGGTTATTTGAAGCTCTTAATGAAAAAATTTATGATAATTATATACTTTTAAATCAATCAAAAACTTATAACAAAGAACTGGTTTTGATTACAATTGATGATAATTGTATAAACAAATTTGGACACTGGCCTTTCAACAGATTAATACATTCAAAAGTATTAAAAAAACTTCTAAAAACAAAGCCCTCTGTAATTGGTATAAACTTATCCTTTACAGAAAAAAATGACCCCAATGAAGATCAGGAGCTATATGAGATATTAAGATCTTTTTCTCCTTTAACGCTAGCTTTATATGTTGAAATAAAATCATTTTCAAATACGTCAGGCACTAAAGTACCTGTGTTTTTTAGATCAAATAAAACAATTTTTCCTGATATAGCTCATTCTCACAGTTATATTCAACATTCCGATAAAGGTACAGTAAGAGAATTTAAACCTTTTATTACCCTTGGTGGTAAAAAATATAATGCATTTGCTGTTGATATTGTTAAACTCTATTATAAAAGCAATAATAAAAATATCTCAAAAGAATTACAAACTTTATTTATTAATGATAAAAAATCTAAAGAAATTTTAATTGATTACAAAAGACCGGTAAATCTATTTAAACAATATTCATATCTGGATATTTTAAATAATAAAGTACCATTAGAAAAATTACAAAATAAAATTTTATTAATTGGTTTAACTGATCAAAACCTAACAAGTAAGTATGTTACACCTTTTACAGGAACTCAATCATTATTTTCAACACCTTTAGAACTTCAAGCTCAAATAATAGATAGTTTACTTAATTATAGAGGACTTGTTAGTATACCAAACTGGTTAATAATATTCATTTCTATAGTAATTTCATTGATTTATCTGTATCTTATTAAAAATAAAGCTGCTATTATTCAGGGTTTATTATTTGTTTTATTTATACTTATTGTTTCAATATTAGATTTTATATTATTTAAACACCTTGCATTATGGTTAGCTCCAGCTTTACCATTAACATTAATATCTTTTATATTTGGTTTATCAATATACTTTACAACTACAAGTGTTGATAAAGAACTAATAAATACAATTAAATCTTTTAAAATAACAGATTTATTTCCCTTTACCGAAGTGCCTAATGATATAACCAGCAAGGTAGGTACATTAAAATATTTGTTAGAGGTTATTCACGAAGATAGAAATACAATTAATTCCATTCTTCAAGGAGTTAATAATGGGATAATTGTTTTTGACAGTGATGGATTAATTATATGGGCTAATGCTAAAATGCTTGAATTAATTAAAGATTCATTAGTGTTGAATATAAACGTTAAAGATTTATTAGAAACTGACAATATAGAAAATATTACAGAAACAATAAATAAGAATTCTTTTTATAAAACGGATGTAATAATAAACCAGTTTGAATTTCTTTGTATAATTAATAAAATTAAGTCTAAAAAAGAACATTATGTAGCCATTCTTAATGATATAACAGAACTTAAACAAATTGATAGGTTGAAAACAGACATGGTAAGAATGGTCAGCCACGAATTAAAAAATCCACTGGCAGCAATTTTATTGAATGCTGAGAATATAACTTTTATTAAAGATACTAAAATCATTGAAGATAGTGCAGAAAATATTATAGCAACTGCAGAATTATTATTAGAAACAATAAACAATTTCTTGAATATTAGCCGTCTTGAAGCAAATATGGTTGAGATGAATATTAAACCAGATAATTTAATTGATGTTTTAGATCAAAGTATAAATATTCAAAGTGCAATTGCAAAAGAAAAAAATGTTGTTATTGTCTATGAAAAAATTGATCTGCCACCTGTTTTAATCGATAACAAACATATCTTGATAGTAATAAATAACTTTATATCTAATGCAATAAAGTATTCAAATACAGATAGTAAGGTAGTAATAGATACTATTATTGATAATAGGTATGTAAAAGTTTCTGTAACAGACTCAGGAATTGGTATACCTGAAGATGATATTGAGAAAGTTTTTGATAAGTTTTACAGGTCAAGAAATAATAAAGAAAAAAACATTGAAGGTACAGGTTTAGGTCTATCTATAGTCAGTAAAATCATAGATATTCATGGCGGGAAACTAGATGTTATCAGTGAATATGGTAAAGGGTCTACATTTTCATTTAGTGTACCAGTAGCAAAATAAAAAACTGCTGCACTTTTCTTTGTCTAATGAGTTTTATTGAATACTAAGTAACAGGAGTTACGCATTTTAATATAAAAACTTAAAAAAAGTTCTTATACCCCTTTTGTTCTAATGAACATAATGCTAGTATAAGAACATGTTAAATATTAATTACTATAAACTAGCATTATTAA
>JBFMGH010000440.1:0-2236 GCA_040752795.1 Cyanobacteriota bacterium | reverse complement strand
GCCATGTGGGTATTTATCCAAATCCTTTTGATCTTCACTATCAAAAGGATATATTCCATCAGGAAGAGAAAACAAGAATTTTTTTACTTGTGTATTTCCTTCATCGTCTATATATTTACTATATATTCTAACTTTTTCAAAAGCTTTTAACCAAGAAAATCTCCCAATGCCTTTACCTCCTTTTTCTTTTTTTGAGGTTGTATCAGATTTTTTAAAATCACCATAGTTTTTGTTATTAAAACCAATTCCATTATCAATAATTCTAAAACTATGTATTTGTCTATTTTCTTTACCTAAATCTATACTTAATTGAGAGTCATCTTCTTTTTCTCTAATTAAATAAACTTTTATTTCCCCTTTATAATCTGTTTGAGTAGTTTTAATATCTTCAATTGCTTGTAAGGAATTTACTATTGTTTCAAACAAAGGCATTAAACATTTTTTCGGACCAATTCTTATCTTATCAACTCTTCCAACAAGATCAGTTTCGAATTTTTCAATTGGCTTCATAACATTCCTTATTTAAATTAAACATTGCCCAAGTTTGCTTATTTTTTAATACGATTAACTGGAAACCTTAACTATTATATATCATTTGTTTCTTTGAGTAAATTATTTCTAAAAAGACGCTAAATAAAAGATTTTCCTCTCTATGATATGTTAGTTGCAAAGAATATACAGAAGTAATCATATAATAAATCTTAGCAAAGCCTTTAAAAGAAGAAATATGCTTGTACTTGAAGCACACAAAGCCGACCTGGAGGATCAAATAGGCTTTAGGCTAAATATTATCTCTGCTTGCAATAATGGCATCCTTGCCGAGATTAAAGATTCAACGTTACTAAAAACGAATTTTCTTCTGTTTTAAATACTTGTTGAAAATTCACAAATTAATAGGGTTAAACGCCTACCATAATAGACTTTTTTATTATAACAATATTTATATATTTTTATCATTTTCATTAGGATTAAGTGACTCCCTGGTCAGATCACGATAACCATAACTTATATTTGGTGCATGGCTACATTTTTCACAGCTATTAATACAAAATACTTCTACTCCTGAAAAATAATCAAAGAGCCTTGGTTCAACATAAAGAGGTGTTGTAAAAGAGGAGCTATGACCTAAGTCTGAATCTTTGCAGATTGAAGGAACCACAACCTGAACACCCAAGCAGGCAAAATGTACTTGAAACATCATATATGGCACAGAAAGAATATCTTCAACCCTTTTGTACAAGCAAACATACGGATACTTTATAACTTCTATCCCTATAGGTAAGTTATATCTAAGCAGATAAATTTTTAACGGACTTTTAAGTAACCACTTTGAATGATCTTTTTCTATGGTCCATTTTATAGTTTCTGTAAAATACTGCAATTCTTCTTCGGGCATAATAGATATACCCATTTTTATTAAACACTTTAGCACTGCAACCGGATTATATTTGTCTGTTTTCATGCTCAGGCTTACAGATTTATTTACCTTATCATCATTTATAGAAATATCAGGGGTTGTTATATTAACCCTTATGTTTCCGTTTATGTTTTCAATCTTTAATTTGTTATATTCAAGATTCTTGTCCTTGTCAAAACCTTTTTGCTTCACTTTTACAACATGACCCTTCTTGCCTTTAATACCAAAAAGCGTCCTATAAGGATCAATAAATTTTATAAAACTATCTTCCAAGGTCGAAAAATGACCATTGCAGTCGTCACACTCGTAATAAGATAGAAGACTTTTATTGCCAATACCCTCAGATATTGCATGGGCTATTTTTTTAAATGTAATTTCTCCTTCGGATTTACCGCAAAAGCGACACTTTCTGTTATCTTTAGAACCCAGATAATTTTTTTTTCCAGGAGGACAATAATAATGAATTAATAAATCGTGTTTGTCTATCATACATTATCCTTATAGATTATGTATAATTACAAAATCTATAATACTACAAAATATTTTTTAGGCTTTGCTTCTATATTTAACAAAAAAACTAAACAACTTTTCCTCTTATATATTTCTTTTTCCTATTTCTCAAATATTTCTCTTCACTTGCCAAACCCTTGACTTTTTTCTCATTCCGAGCGTGAATGTGTGCAGGTTAATAACTGAGATTCCGTGTTAAAAGTCAATAAACAATTTTATTAATGAACTGGAGAACTAGCCAGATAAACCTGGTCTGGCTAGTTCTCCTTCTTGGTTGAATTTTCTTTTTCCTGTCCAATCTGGATCAAA
>JBFMGH010000439.1:0-2573 GCA_040752795.1 Cyanobacteriota bacterium | reverse complement strand
CTAAAAAACACTTGTTTAATTTTAAAAATAGAAATCTATTTTTTAAAAAAGTTTATGCTGGTTCTTGATGATATTCATACGCTATTTGAGTATCTCCTGCTGGTAATAAGTTCCATTTATTGAATATTTCTTGCATTTTTGCTTCAAATTCATGTAATGGTTTTTGTAATGGTATATTGTATAAGTCTCGTATTGGCATTTCAAATAATTGTTCATCTAGGCCTTTTATTGCTTGTTCTACTTCTGCTAAATAATCCAGATAAAAGGCTAATAAACACTTATTAAAACTAAATATAGTAAATTCTGCTCGTATAATGTTTTCTGGAAACTTGAATTTTTCTATTTTTTCTAACGCTTTTTCAAATACTGAACTATCTTGTTTTATTGCTAATCTTTTTACTTTTGCTAAATATTGTCTTTTATCTTTCAAATATATTGTTAAAGCTGATTTATTGAAATAATTATTAAACGTAAATCCATAAGACATTCTATGTGATGCTATATCAGTATTTTTTAGTCTTTCAGCTATCCCTTTAGGTGTATTATCTTTAAAATGGTATCCATTCATTATTTTTCTTGCTATATTTTCTATTAGAGGATACATTCTATTTATATCACTATTTAATTCTATATTTGATGTCACTGCTACTTCTACTATTTTAGTTCTGATATATTGGAGTGAATTTTTTAGCATTATAAATGCTTGAAGTAAATAACTGCTTTTTAAAGCGTATAATCCATCTGCTTGTTGTTGCATATCTTCTAGATGTGTTGAAGCTTTTTGGCTAAAAAACCTTAATTTATACGCTTTTGGCTTTTCTTCACTAGATCCATCTTTTATCATATTAAATGATTCAGTAGTATGAGAATATTTACTGTTTTGCACATAATTTATACATTCTAAAATTAAATCTTTTGCTATAAACGTATTGGCTTCTATTTCATCAATAGTAGTCTTGAATAATTGTAAATTGTGCATATTTCTTTGACTTGGATTCATCCTAAATTCTGCTCTGAATGTTCTGACTTCTGAATCACGATTATTGGCTACAAGATGACAAATTCGTAAAGTAGCATTATAATCAGTAGGATTTTTTTCTTTTGATAATACTTCAAACGAGAATTTACGATTAAATAACTCTCTCATGATGAATTCATTACTGCGTATTCCAGCTATCTTTTTCATGAAGTCCTCTGATTCTCTGACAATAAAATGATCACAATAGAAGCAATAGACTAATGTTTGAGTTTCAAACACTTTCATAACGTGCATCATTTGATAGGTCGTATTTTGAGCAGTTGTATATTCTTTTATTTCCTTAAATGTATCTACTTTATATTTTTGTATTTCATGGTGACATTTAGGACAGGTAATATGCAGTGTATCAGAAAAATGTCCTGTAAATTCTGAAGTGTCTTTATAGCGTTGATTAATTGATTTTTGTCTTACTTCTGTTAATTTTTGTATCTCTTCATCATTAAAACTTAAATCAAGCTCAGTTCGTTTAATGAATTTATCATCTTTATCCCATATTTGACGCATTCTAAACGGCACACTAATAAATCTATCTGTTTTTGGTATAGCCCATTCTTCAGGGGCTTTATGTAATAAATCATCTATTTTTTTACTGATAATTTCTGGATTAGCTTTATGCTTTTTTTCAACGTACACTTGATTAAAGAAATACCCTAGATTAATAATAGATTGTGTATAATAACGGTTTTGTTCAGATTGTAAATTAGTAGTATAACCTAGATTCGGTAATGTGCATGTTATACTTGAATTAAACCCATCAACATCAATTTTTTGAGTTGAAACATTTTTGACTTGAATTTCTTTTTCTTCTAATGTATATTGTAATGTTATTGGTTCTAATTCTACATATTCATACGGAAAATTTCCTGTGTGTGAAACAGGTTCTAAATGATAATATGTTTTATCAAAACAAATAAGATTCATTATTTTCTTTCGTAAATCTGGTTGTTTTTTTACTATTTGTATGAGATCAGTGGGTTCTATCCAATCTGAATACTGTTCTTGTTGTGTGAGTTGGATTTTTTCAAACATTTTTAATGGTGGGATATCTTTTTCTGAGGTGATATATTGTAATAATTTTCTTTTTCTGCTATCTCTTGCTGTCCGTTTTGGTATTTCAGCATCTAGATATAATAATAATTGATCAAATGAAGTAATTCGATGTGAGATAGTTATTTGTTCAGCAAGATATTCCCAGAAATTACTATCAAGATGAAACTGGTCTTTTGGATACACGTCTATTTCTACTCCAAAAATTTCGGCTAAAATTTTTAACATAGTGATTTTATGTTTATCTTTTAATGTGGCATACATATCAAATAATAGATCAAAATTAAGACCAGTTTGTATATCTTGATAATTTGAATGTCTTGGATCAGGAAAAGCGTCAATGAACGGAGTGAGTAAATCTATCCATTGTTGTTCTTCCTCAGTAAAAATACTTCTATGTTTGTTTTTAATTGATTTAGGCAGGGTATTACTATTATTAAGAATAAATAAAATAAAATCTTTGAAATCAGCAATAGGAGAAAAAATA
>JBFMGH010000438.1:0-7764 GCA_040752795.1 Cyanobacteriota bacterium | reverse complement strand
ATAAAAAGAGCTATTCACCACCTGAATTGTTCTTATTTGCAATACTGTACCCGTTTTCAATTGTTTATGGATTAGTCGTAGCCGCAAGAATACATTTGTATACACTGGGTGTATTAAAGTCACTACACCCCGGTATGAAAGTAGTAAGCATTGGGAATATAACTACTGGTGGTACAGGTAAAACACCTTTTGTGAGCGAATTGGCGCAATATCTATCGATGATACCCGGTAATAATGTGGCCGTTATAAGCAGAGGCTATGGGAAAATAGATCCTGATGCCATTACAGTTGTTAAAGATAATAATATGATATTAGTTGAGAGCTATAAAATAGCTGGTGATGAACCATATATGCTTGCGCAATTTCTTAAAAACGTTACTATAATAACAGGTTCTAAAAGAGTAGCCGCTGCTAAACTGGCAATAAATAAATATCATTGTAATATATTGATTTTAGACGATGGATTTCAGCATTTAAAAATTAAACGGGATTACAATATAGTATTGATAGATGCTGAAAACCAGTTTGGAAATAATAAATTATTACCTCTGGGACCATTAAGAGAACCATTAAAATCCATTTCCAGAGCAGATGCTATTATTTATGTAGATAAAAATAAATATCTAAAAAATATACCGGAAAATAATTTTATTAATAAGTTAAATAAACCTGTTTTCATTGCGCAATTTGAAGCTGAAGGGTTTATAAATATAAAAGATAACAGTTTTATAAAAGATATTAATGATACCTCAATAATAGCAATATCAGGTATTGCACAACCTGAATCTTTCTATAAAATTTTAGAAACAAAACAATTAACACCTGTTAAAACAATTAGTTTCACAGATCATAAAGATTATTCTAATGAAGATATTGATTTAATTATTAAAAATATCAATGATTTAAAATCTGATGCACTTGTTACAACTCAAAAAGATGCTGTTAAATTATTATCATATATTAATAGGTTTGATTGTCAGGTTTATGCTATAAAAATGAAAATGCAAATTGATATCAAAAAAATATTGGAAAAGATTAATTTTTATGAATAAAGCACTTATCAATCCTAAAAAAATTCTCATAATGCGTTATAGATATATTGGAGATACAACTTTAACTGTACCTTTCATTAGAAATCTAAGGGCCAGGTATCCTGAAGCTCAAATAGATATAATGGTTGGGGCAGTAGATGGTGAAGTACTTAAACATTGTCCATATATTGATAATCTAATTATATTTGACAAGAGCTATGAAACTTTAGATGAGAATTTTATTGTTCCCACAAAACAAACATTCTGGGGTTATGTTAAATATTTAAGGACTCAAAAATATGACTTAGGGTTCATCTTAAAGAGATCTTTTTCCAGTGCAATGCTTGCATTTCTGGGAGGGGTAAAATATCGTATAGGATTTAATACAGAGTTTAGATTTTTTATGCTAAACAAATCAGTCACATATGATACGTTAAAACACGAGGTAGATTGTTTTCTTGACCTTTTAAGGGCTGTTAATATTGAAATCAAAAATGAATATCTTGAAGCGTGGACATCTGAAGCTGATAAAGTCAGAGTGGATGAGTTATTATCAGATTATAAAATCACATCAGATAGAAAAGTAATGATTGTAGCTAGTTCAACAAACCCAAACAAAATGTGGTCTGATAAAAGTTTTGCTGATACAATTGAAGAACTAACAAATAACTTCAATTGTCAGATATTTTTTATTGGAACAAAAAGTGATGAAGCTATATACAATCGAATCAAATCTAAAATCACAGTTGATTTAAACCATTCAATTATAAGTATATTTGGTAAAACCTCTGTTTTAGAATCATTAGAGATTATAAAAAGAATGAGTTTAGTAATAGGAATAGATTCCGGAATGATGCATATGGCGGCTTCTGTAAATATACCTACTATATCGATATTTGGCCCTATGAATGATCTAAAATGGGCACCTTTATCAGATAATAACCATATAGTAAAAGCAGATGTTGCCTGCAGGCCATGTAGCCTTACAAAGGATTGTACTAATAATCTTGTATGTTTGACTAATATATCATACAGAGATGTTATATCTGTTGCAGCAAAATATTTAAACAATAAGGTATCTGTATGAAACTAGAGAAATATATAGATAGTCAATTGGAGCTAGTTAAAAAGACTAATCTATTAAGAACAATAGATGAATTAAATTATCCTGCAGCGTTGTGGGTTGAAATGAATGGCAAACAATATTTAAATTTATGCTCTAACAACTATTTATGTTATGCTGATCACCCTGAAATAAAGAAAGCTGCAATCGATGCAATAAACAGCTATGGCATAGGTTCTACGGGATCAAGATTGATTACAGGAACTTCTCTATTGCATTCTCAATTAGAGGATAAAATTGCTGAATTTAAGGGTTGTGAATCAGCTATGTTTTTATCTTCAGGTTATGTAGCTAATTTGTCAACAATAAGCGCTATTCTAAATATTGATGATGTTATTTTTTCTGATGAATTAAATCATGCAAGCATTATCGATGGTATAAAGCTTTCCAGGGCAAACAAGTTTATCTATAAACATAATAATATGCAACACCTTGAAACCCTGCTAAAGGATAATAGACATAAATTTAATAAATCTATGATTGTTACAGATTCAATTTTTAGCATGGATGGTGACATGGCAGACCTAAACAGTCTGATTGAATTAAAAAACAAATATAATTCTTTTTTGATGATAGATGAAGCCCATGCTACAGGAATTATTGGCAAGAATGGATCAGGTATGGCCAGTCATTTAAATGTAAATAACTGCATAGATATTAGTATGGGTACCTTTAGTAAAGCTGCCGGTGTTGAAGGGGCATATATATCAGGATCAAGTAAATTAATAGATTATCTAAGGCATTATTCAAGAGGCTTTGTTTTTTCTACAGCACCTTCGCCTGCTATAGCCGGTGCAATAATTAAATCAATAGAGCTTATGACGAATGATAACTTTTCAAGACAAAAATTGTGGGAAAATGTGGCCTATTTTAAGAACAACTTATCTTCTATTGCGGGTTTAGAATTGATTCCAAATAATTCTCCAATATTCTGTCTAATTGTCGGAGATACAGAAACAACATTACTATTTCAAAGGCAATTGCTAGAGGATTATAGGATTTTCATAAAAGCAATAAGGCCTCCTACGGTCAAATCTAGCAGAATACGTTTGTGTTTAAACTCTCAATTAACCTGTAAAGAATTAGACTTTATTATTAATGCGATTAAGTCTATCTATAAAAAATATTAGATTTATGGGTAATAGAAAAAAATATTTATAGTGTTAAAATTTAAATATTAAAGGCTTACTGGGAAAGGTCAAGAACCTGTTGGCTATAAGAAGTGCAAGAAGCACTTTTTTTTTGTTATTGTTGTTGTGATGGGGTAGTTTTTTCCATTAGAGAAACATTCTCAATGCCTGCGGTTCTTGCTGCATCCATAACCATAACAATATTTTGATGAATAGCATTTGATTCAGCCTGAATAATTAAACCATCTTTTTTTTCTTTTTGAAGATCTTTAATAGTTAAGACAAGCTCGTTTTTATTTAAAATTTTCCCTTCAATGCTTATATTGCCATTTTCAGCAATGTCAACAGTTATAACTTTATGTTCTTTATCTTTGTCAGGGGGTGCCCCAAGCTGTGGCACTGCAAGATTAAGACCTTGCTGATCCAGTAATGGTGCTATAACCATCATTATGATTAACAGAACAAGAAAAATATCTGTTAATGGAGTAATATTAATTTCGTTAAATGTTTCTCTGCTTTTTTTATTGCTGCCTATTCCCATATATTTTACCTATTGATTTTCTGGCTTATCTAAACCTTCTGTAAGATCTTTTTGTTGTTTTTTAGAAAGGGGTTCACCAGCTATAGTAAGTTTTTCAAGGCCAGCAGCCTGTGCTGCCTTAATTACAGTTATGACATCTTTATTTTTTGCAAATTTATCCGCTCTTAAAACTATGGATTTTTCTTGCGATTTTTCTTTAGCTTGAGCTAAATCCTGGGTTAATGTTTCAATTGGAGCAGGTGTTTTGTTAATAAAGAATTGGCCTTCTTTAGTTATTGATACAATAATTTCTTTTTCTTCAACATTTAATCCACTATTAATTTCAGGAATTTCAATATTCTGATCAACGTTTTGAAACATTGGAGCTATAACCATCATTATGATTAACAGAACGAGGAAAATATCTGTTAATGGTGTGATATTAATTTCTGTAAATTGTTGATCTGATCCGCTTCCGCCAGTTAGAGCCATTTAATTATATCCTATTAGTTTCGTGTGACTGAAAAGAACTGAACTGTTGTGGTTGTTGTGGAAACCCACTTACCGCTGGGTTGTTTAAAGCCTGAGCTATTTGTGAATCTGTTGCGAAGCTCAAAAACAGTAGCTTGAGTAATTGAAAATCATCTTCATATCTTCTAACAACAGATTGAAATGAGTTAAATAATATTACCGCTACAATTGCTACACCAAGACCAAAAGCTGTAGCTATCAGGGCAGAGCCAATACCAAGAGCAACTGCTGCAGACTGGTTGCCCTGGTGAGCTAAGTCCTGGAATGTATATAGAATTCTTACAACCGTACCAAATAATCCAAGAAATGGTGCAACTGCTCCAATGGTGCCAAGAATACTTAAGTGTTTTTCCAGCTTTCTTGAAGCCAGGCTGGTTGTAATATCAAATGATGAAGAGAATTCATTTTTCTGTTCTGCTAATACGCGAACACCCTCTTCAGCTACTGCACCTATAATACCGCCAAGCTGTGCACTTAAGTTTTGAGCTGCTTCAAGGTTTGCTCTTTGTAATTCACGTTGTAGTCTTCTAATAAATTGATCAACGTCTCTTTTATTTCTTTTATAAAAAGAAAATCGGTTTATTGCAACTGCAACAACTAATATTGAGCAAATAAAAATTGGAAACAGTACCGGCCAGTCGAGTTTTATTGAGTGAATTAAAAGTTCCATAAAAAAATTTCCTCTTTCTCTATCCCTGTATCAGGTTCTTAACAATTATACTTCACAAATAGTTTAATAATTTAAATGTTAAATAAACTTTACGAACATAATAAATAAGGACTCTTATCAAATTAGAATGATCTACCTCCTACCCCGAATACGTTGTAATCAAATGTAAATTGAATATCAATTGAAGACCCGCTAAAATCAGTAGGCAATGGTTTAAATGGTGCTGAAAGTTGAACTGCTGAAATGGCAGCTCTATCTGTATCTGGTTCTCCGGATGTTCTATGCACTTTTAAATTTAACAATCTTCCATCTTTAGCAATAGTGAACAAAAGTATAACACGCTTACTCTGGTTCCTTCTGGGTGGTCGCCAGTTACGTTTAATTCTTCTTTGTAATTCTGCCATATAAGGGCCAAAGTCAGGATCCCTACGAGCATTGATACCTGGTGCCCCGCTTGGATTTCCGGGGCTAGGGTTTAAAGAGCCTCCACTGCCATATGAATTGCTTCCAGTCGAAGGATTAACACTGTTGCCAGATGGCCCTCCGGAACTAGCTACTGCGCCCGGTGAATTTATTGTTACGGGAGCTGGCCCGGTTGATGTGCCTGATGTTGAATTAGAAGAAGTATTACTGGTAATAGGACCAATATTTGTTGATGGCCCAACAGGTTTTGGAGCACTGGCTATCTTGACAGGTGGTGCCAGTGGGTTAGGAGGGGCTTTTGGCTGTGGTGCCTTTGCAACAGGCGGAATTGGCATTGGTGGTTGAGGCTGAGCCTGCGGCTGAGGTTTTTGCACCTGTTGCTTTGGTTGGGGTTGCGGTTTTGTTTGAGGTTGAGGTTTTTGAACTGGCTGAGGTTTAGGTTGTGGTTTGGGCGATGGTTTTTGAGTTGCTTTAGGAGAAGCCTTTCTATCATCACTTTCAGGTTTCTTGGGATCATGTTTTCCGCCAGCCCTGGTATCTCGTTCGGCTCTGTTTTTAGTTGCAACTAAAGGTTTTTGTTCAGGTGCATGAACTATTTTAAACTCTATATCTTTAACTTTAGGTTTTGGAGCATTAAAAAGTAGCAGGTTAATACCAAGAAGAGCAAGAATAAAAAGTAATAACCAGACTAATAATGGTGTCAGTACGTGAATTAAAGTAGATATTAACAAAGCTAATTTTAAAGATATTTCTCTTAAGGGGTTTTTTAAAACTCCGCCCCCTGAATAACTTGCCTTTGAAGTGTTATTATATATCAATTTAAGCCTCTCCTAAGTAAATGAGTAATTTAATAGTTTCCGTATCCACCACTATAGCCGCTGCCATAATTGTTATTATAATTTTGATACCCACCCTGCTGGTAGCTGCCGGAACCCTGTACGGTAAATGGTTGATCTAAAATAATCTGTAAAGGTGTTCCGCTTGGCAGCATAGCTTCTTTACCTTTGGCTACAAGCGTAGACAATAAACCAATTCCACCGCCGATAGCAGTGCCATAAACGGCGCCTCTGCCAACTCTGCCACCAGCAGCAGGTGCAAGCGCAGTGCCTAAAGCAGCACCAGCCGCAGCCCCCCCGGCGCCCCTTAAGAAGGTTTTGCCAACCCTACCACCCGTAGAGCCGCCTTTTATAATGCCAGTACCATCTTCAGTAGCTATTCGTGCAGATATTGGAACTCTCTGGCCGTTAGGTGTGATTGCATTGGTAAAACGAATGCCTAATGAGCCATTTCTGCCAGTTCTTCCAGCATTAGTCAATGATGAAATCTGGCCTTCTATAATACTGCCAGCTGGTAATACAAGGCCGCCTCCGACATATAAATCATTTGACAATCTTGTACTGAAAGGATCGCCAACATTATTCATTTCCGAGCTGACAGCAGTAGTAGTTGTAACCGCTAGTGATGTTCCTGCTGGGGCAACCATTACACTACCCTGTAAAGGTGGTAAGGATTGCTGGCCTTGATAACCTTGATTGTAACCCTGGTTATAATTTTGGTTGTAACCTTGATTGTAATCCTGATAGTATCCCTGATTATATCCTTGATTATTATTATAACCCTGTGAAGGTTGCATTGGAGTGAATTGTGCCATAGCAGATAGAGGGTTTATTGCAAACGCCAGTGCAATCAACCACAGAATTGCAGGTTTAGCTCTTTTCATATATATACTCCTTTCGATTTAAGCGTTAGTTTTTCTGACGAACTAATTTTAATTATGTTCCATATATAAATGACTATTTACTATACAATTATCTTATTAATTTAGATGTTGATCAACATTTTAAGTAATATTTACAATTCAATCTGAAAATTTATCATTAAACTTTTAACATTATCAATTAAAAAAGCTTTTATTTGTATACAGAAAATTAAAAATATTACAGATATTAATTTTTCAACTTATAAAAATTATAAGAAATAAGCTGGAATTGAATAATGAACTTAAAATTAAATGCAAGTCAGAATCTATAAAGATTATAAGTAGTTACTGCTTTTTCAAGTCTGTTTTTAAATGTTAATTAAACTTTTAATCATTATAGTAATAATATTATTCAAAATAGCAGGTAATTTCATCGTCTGAAAATGTTAGCTTTGCATTACATTTAATTGCTCATTTACATTCTTAATTAATTTCATACTTAATTATTGGTTTAAAGAGTAAAACTACTAAATAAAAATTTTAAAAGTTGATAAATATATAATGTAAAATATTAAACTTTTTTTAATAATATGATAAATAATTATTACTATTATTTATCTAATATAAATAATATTGC
>JBFMGH010000437.1:0-10708 GCA_040752795.1 Cyanobacteriota bacterium | reverse complement strand
TTTATATTTAAAAGAACATTATCCTAATCAAAGCCTAGAATCAGCTCACCAGGATTATTTACATACGTTTAGAGCTAAAAAATTCAATAATATTAATGATTATTGCTCAGTTGCGTAAAACCTGTTTAAATTAAAGAACAAAAAAACCTTATTTATAAGGTTTTTTTGTTTAAAACTATGAGTATAATATTTAATAAACTCTTTTTACCTTATCAGCTCTTAAGCAAGATGTGCAAACTTTTAGTTTTTTAGGTGCACCGTTTACCAGAGTTTTAACTGGTTGTAAATTTGGGTTCTGGCGATGTCTGTGATGCTTATTAGAGAAGCTAACTTTATTAGCTTTATTGGAGCTTTTTCCACAAATATCACACACTTTAGACATAATAGACCTTCCTTTTATAATTAAATTTGAATTTGATTATTTACAAAAGCTTATTTATAAGCAAATATTAGAATAAACTGATCATTAGCTCCTTGTCAAGGAATACAATGTGTAATAATACATTTTTCTTTATTTATCTTAAGATCTAATTTCAAAACATTGTTCAAAACATTAAGTAACAATTAATGCAGGCAATGAGGGTAATATATAATCAACTATATGTAGAATAATAAATAATATAGAATTTGTATAAAAAATCTTGAATATTGTTAAACTTTATTTAAAAGGGTATTTTTATGATTGCAAAGCCCTGTGGCAGATATTTCTTTAACAGTAGCAATATCCTTATGAATTTGTTTGATAAGCTCTTCAGGAGATGAAAATTTCTTTTCGTCTCTTATTCTGCATTTAAAGTAGATATTAAGAAATTTGTCATACAGGTCTTCATTGAAATCAATAATAAAAGCTTCAAGAGTAGGTTTGTTTCTATCTGCAAATGTTGGCCTGAAGCCAATATTAAGAACAGCAGTATGCTTTAGAGTTGAATTTTCTATTTGAATTTCTACGGCATAAACACCACAGGCAGGAATTAAAACATTACTAAAAGGTTTTATATTTGCGGTAGGGAACCCTAGCTCTCGCCCTCTTTTAGCACCAGTCTCAACCTGTCCTATTAGTTTAAAATCTCTTCCTAGAAGTTTATTAGAAAGTGTAATATCTCCGAATTTGAGCATCTTTCTTATTATCGAACTGCTTACTATTTGTCCTTCTACTGTTACAGGTGGTACAACTTTTATTTCATAGTTATAAGTATATGCAAAATCTTTTAATAAATATTGATTTCCTCTTTTTCCACGACCAAATCTGTGGTCGTAACCAATTGATATAGCTTTAGCGTTCAAGCTACCAACTAAAATTTTTGAAATATAATCTTCAGCAGGTATCTGTGAAAATTCTTTATCAAAATCAATTATTATAGCAATATCAACACCTTCTTTTTCAAAAAGTTCTAGTCGTTCGCTGAGAGTTGTTAGTTGAGGTGTTGGAGTTCTTGCGGTTATATATTGAGGGTGTGTAGAAAAACTTAAAACTACACAAGGACAATTATATTTATGGGCCATATCTTTAGCAGAATTAATAACACTTTTATGACCGGTATGAACACCATCAAACATACCAAGTGCTAATGAAGATTTTTTTAACAGGTTTTGCTCAATATTGTTATATACTAGCAATTATTATTAACCTTGTTCTTAATTACAGAGTAATTATAACCTAAAATAATCTATTCAGCTAATAATTTTAAATTATATTTTTCTGATGTTTCAGAATATAAAGAAGTTTAATTAATCGAAACGTAATAATAGATGGATTAAAATAAAATGTTGCCAGCTATTTAATATTATCTTGAATAGTTTTAATGTATTCACAATTATATGCATCTTGAACTAGTTGCTCTTCAGTTATTCCAGCTGCCGATAAAATTTTAATCTGATTGGTTTGGCTATAATTATCCAGTATTATTTTTAATTCATTAATTCCTTTTTCAATATTCTTTTTAGCGTTAATAAAGTTCCAGCTGTTAATTACAAATGCTTCTTCAAAAGAGACTCCATTATTTAGAGAAGAAAGTATTTCCTGTAAATACTTATCTTGTTCAATGAGCCCATTTATAACTAATGTGTATGAGGATTTATAATTTTCAGATGGTTTTAAAGTATTTAGAGTTTGTATAGTGTCTTTTACAAATAGTTTTTGTTCATTAAAAAGAGTTGCAAGATCATTTTTATTATTAATAGTTTGCGATTTTTGGCCAAATTCAGCAGCTTTAACATCGTAATGATAAAGAATAGAAAAATAGTTCATAGCAAAGTTTAGTTCTGTTGAATCAATTGAAATGTTTTCAGAAAAAGATTTTTGAGTTCCTGTGAACAGTATCGTTATACAAAGTAATAAAAATAAAAACTTTTTCATTATTAGTTGTTCCCTGAATATTTGCAGACAATTTTATTGTAGTTGAAAACATCTAATAATACATAAACTATATAGAGTAACATTTTGTTTTTATTTAAATTGAATGGTGTATTAGTTCTTAATGTTGTCTGGTTAATATTTTCTTAGATTTTTCTGTTTGCTAAGGTTAATGTTACCAAATCTATGCTGGTTCTGGGATATGAAATCTAAGAAAATGCTGTCTAGTTGTATTTTGCCTGATTCTATTTGAGATCTGGTTTCTTTATCAGACTTAATTATAAGAATAAGTATATCCTGTCTGTATGTATAACTAAGGTCTTGAGCCGATTCAGTTTTTTCAATGGTTCCATCATCGATGTTTTGCCCGGTTATTTCTGAAGCAGCCATTCTTGCTACAGCTTCATCATAAATATCAGTATACCCTGAAATTACTTCTGAGAACTGGAATTGGAACTTATATAATTCAATTAGTTTGTTTTTAATATAGTTTTTGTGTTTGTGTATTTTTTTAATTATTTCGTTTATTTCATCTTGGGAATATTGTGCTTTGATATAAGAAGATGACATATTTGGTCTAATTTGATCATTTTTAAATAGATGAGCTATATCAAGGAGAGAGATTTCTCTTAAGCCTATTCCGGTGTTTTTTTGTATTTCTGAGTAAATGTCTTCGTTTTTTGCATTTATTTGAATAAATGCATAATTAGCTTTTTCATTAGCTTTGTAATCTGATAAATGTCTTTCAAGAAGATTTTTAGTAATATTATATTCTTTTTCGCTAACGGGATCATTGGACGCTCTGTATAATCTATAATTCTGGTAAGCGGATGATTCAAAAAGTGCTTTTAGATAAATTGCTTGCTGGAGGGTTCTTTTTAAAGAGATATTAATCTCTTTTGGATCAATTAAAGAAAATTTTAAATTGCTTTTAGCATGGCTGAGTTCATGGGGAATGACTTCAGATAAAACGGTTTCAGGCTCTTGGGCTTTTTCAAGCCAATAAGTATTAAGCATAACGTAGTGTTCCCCAGGTGAATAAGCCCCAAGATTATTTGATTCTTCGTGGAAATAATATATAGGAGGTATGAAAGATTCAGGAATACCAAGCTTTATGCCGGATTTAACCCTTATGTTATCTGCTGATTTATGAAGTTTTTCATGTGTTTTTTTAATACTTTCTGCTGTTTTTACTGTATTTAAAGCCTGGCTGTTATTTTTTACTTTTGCAAGATTTATTGCAAAAATATTTTTTTCAGGGTTGAAAATTACACATCTGTCATTATTATCTGAAAAAGTTGTAATTAATGTATTGTGGTCATTGTTTCTTTCTAGCCATATTTTTGCAAATTTGTTATCACCAGTTTCTTTTTTTAGGATTGATAAGAACTCACATAATTTTCTAATTAACTGAAATGCGAAATTAATAATAGACAGTAAAACATTAGAGTCCTTTTCATTTTTAGAATTATTTGGACTATTGCCTGTAAAAGTTACAATATCACCGGAATAAGATAGCTTAGGTGTACTTTTAAGCTTTGTATGATTAATATTGTTATTTGTTGTTTTGGTAAAACTAATTTGTTTTAAAGAGGATACCATATTATAAATCCATATTGTTTTCTAAATATATAAGAAGCCTCAAAAAAAATTATTTCCTGAATTAAGGGAATTATTTATAATTCGTTACTAAAATATAATCATAATTTTTAAACATTTAAGATATTGTTAAAATATTTCCATATATAGTTAAAATCTAATAAAATTGTTTTTATATTAGTTAAATTAAAGAGAAAAATATGATAAAGCTTTCAGCAGGATTAATTATAGCCGCATTAATATCAATAATATGCTATATGTTTCTGGAATATAAATGGATGCTATATTTGGGTATAATTTTTATCCTTAGTGAAATGTTATTGTTTATTTTCCTTTTAATCAAATCATCTAAATCTGATTCTGAAATATTTCTGAAGAGGATTATTAACCCTGATTTACAACCGGTTAAAAAGCAAATTTCTTTGTTATCATGCTCAATACAAAATTTCAGTAGTTTTCAAAATAATATTTCTTTAGAGGAAAATAGACAATTTTTAGAAGAATATTATAGTTTAATTAATAAAATTATAAACAGGAATGGTGGGGTATTAGAAAACCAGCTAAAAGACACAGTCTTAATATGTTTTGGTGCTATTTACTCTGATAATAAGCACCCTGAAAATGCTATAAGAACAGCTTTAAAAATTAAAGAAGTTTTTGAAGGTTTGAAAGTAGCTTGGAAATCTAAAACAACATCTGAATTGCAAATTAATCTCGGCGTTATTACAGATATTGCGGTTGTTGGTGTTGTAGGGACAAAATATTATCCTGGCTATATTTCAATTGGAAATTCTGTTGATCTAGCTATTGCTCTTGATAGGCTAAACAGGAAGTATAATTCAAACATAATAATTAATAAAGAGACTTTAGAAAAAGTATCAGGGTTAGTTAGTTATGAAGAATTGCCATTATTTAAAATGAAAAATATTGATAAACCTATTGAAGTTTATATGGTTCATGAAATTAAAGAATAATTTATATGAGTTTTCCAGAATATGCTTTTTAATATGTAGTTATAATAAACTTTTAAAGCTTTTTGACTAATGTGAAATTTTCAATCACGACTGATCTATCAGGCCCAAATAAAATTAACCTTTTTCAGAACCCAGGATTGGGAAAGGGTTTCAATATAGTATCATACAAATATATTAATCAGTACTAAACTGTAAAAGCATTTTATGCAGGTGAGAAAATTGTTCTTTTGCAGTTGGATTGTATTTAAAATAATTATAAATTATTTCACGATGTTCCGGGTTAATAAGCTTCTGTTCAAGCATTGAAGAAGCTCTTAATGCAACACTGGTTTTTTTGCTTGAGAGTAAGTTTAAAAGCTGATAAATATTAGAATCTGATTCTCCAAAGAGTGATTTTTTTTCAGCCATAATAAAGGTGGATGCTTTTTGTGTTTCAGACAAAATAGGATTTGAAATCTTTTTTAGAGTATCATCAGTAAATTGATGCATTTTATTCTTTAAAAGCTTAACAGCTAGAATTGATTTTTCTGTTCTTGACAATTGTTTTGAAGGCTCTTGGTTAGCTTTCAAAAAATCATTAGAGCTAGAAAAAAGATTAATTCTAGTTTTTTTATTATCATTTAGCGGTGCTTGAATTTTTGTCTGAAATGGATTTTTGTCCAACTATTGCCTCCTGAATTGTAAGGATATAAAAACCCTTATAAATAAAAACAAAAAACTATGAATTGATGATGTATAAAATTTTTTTAATATATTTTTACACTAAATTTATACCCAACCTGACTCTTTAAAGCAAAGAATCAAATTAAAATTAAATAAATAACAGAAAACTATCTTACAACATTTAAGCCAGCGTTAGCACTGGTTGCTTTTCCCATTAGTTTATCAAGAAGAGGTTTTACCTTTTCTTGTAAAACAATTTTAAGTTTATCCTGCAGGGCAGCTAATGACTTAAATTTGCCTACAGGAGCTTTTGCTAAAAGAATAGGAAGTGCTAAAAGTGCAGCAGCAGCAACAATAATTGCCCCTTTTTTAGCGCTCGATTTTTTTTGTGTGGCTTCTGACTTATTTGCACCAAAAGATAAATTCTGGTTATTGGTGTTAACCTTTTCAGGTTTCTTAACTTTTGGCTGTGATAAAGAAATATTAGTAATCACTCTACTTCTCCATCCCTCTTTTAATTAACTTCATATATTCTACAATAAAAAAATTTTTTTACTAGACTACATTAATAACTATTTAAAGGTATTTAAATAAACAAAAGCAATTAAACAAGGTTTTATAATATAATTGCAATTTTAAATAATATTCAAATTGTTCTTATATCAAAACTTAACAATTATTTACACACAAAATACTTTTATGTTGATTGTTTTTATGATAAATTAACATAAAATTTGGGAGATACGTAACCCTCACATAGTTAAGAATATGCAAACAAACAATATCTAGGGGAAATATTTTCCAAGGGGAAATAGAGAGGAAAACAATTCAGGGGGAAAATTTGACATGAGAGATGTTAGTATACCTACAATTAAATTGTATGTACAAAATCCTAGTTTAACAAAAAATGTAACTGCACCAAAGAAAACTATTGCCATGACTGACGTACAGCAGAACCCTAATTTACCACGTTTGGCGATACCTGGTTTTAACGATCACAATGTTATTCTTTTTGGAAAAAAGTTTGAAGATACACCAGTAAAAAAGTATCAACCTATCGACCCGGTTGAAAAGAATAGCATGGATGTGTTTAAAAATGTAGCACCTTCAGTTGTTAAGATTAACTCAAAGGCTACAAAAGTAGTTATGGACCCTAGGACTGGCGAAACACAGGAAATTCCTTCAGGTGGATCAGGTTCAGGTTCAATTCTTGACAAAGAAGGTCACATATTAACAAACTTCCATGTAATCAATGGTGCTGATGAAATTACAGTTGAGCTAGAAAAAGAGAAGGAAGTAGTAGCTAAATTAATTGGCTCAGATCCTTCTACTGACTTGGCACTTTTAAAACTAGATTTACCAAAAGCTGAACTGGAAAAATTACCAGTCATGATACTTGGAGATTCAACAAAAGTTGAAGGTGGCCAAAGGAGCTTTGCTATTGGTAATCCATTTAATCTTTATCGCACAATGACATCTGGAATAGTTAGCGCATTAGGAAGAAGTATAATATCTCCTGGTGGAAGAATTACCAAAGGTGTCATACAAACAGATGCACCAATTAACCCAGGAAACTCTGGCGGTGCTTTAGTAAATGCAAAAGGTGAGCAAATTGGAATCAATTCTCAAATTTATAGCCCATCTGGAGCAAGTGCAGGCCTCGGTTTTGCTATACCTGTTAATACTGCTAAAGAAGTTGTCACTGAACTTAAGGCAATAGGTAGAGTTATAAGACCTTATTTGGGATTAAGTGGCGGTGTTCCTGTGGAAATGTTGCCACCTCAGGTTAAAAAAATCCTGGGTCTCGATGAAATAAAAAAGGGTGTAATGCTTCAGGCAGTTATTGATGGCGGCCCTGGCGATTTGGCTGGTTTAAAAGGCGCTCAGGTAGGTATTCAATTTAATCCAATGGCTCCTCCAATTGGCATAGGTGGTGATATTATCACTAAAGTTGCAGGTAAGCCAGTTGGTAATATGACAGAAGTTTTTGAAATATTAGATGAACATGCAATTGGTACTAAAATAACAATTGAATATGTAAATCACAATGTAGAAGAAGCTCCTCCAATGGGAGTAAAAGGCGAAGTTTCTGAGCCTAAAACAGTAACTATTGTTGTTGGAGAAACACCTGGCCCGGATAAAAAGATAACCGCTGAATATAATGAGCATATGCCAAAACCTCTGGAAAAAGATGATTTAGAAAACTTTGGTCTAAGATCGTAGTTTATAAATTATTAAATAAATAAAAGGCGGTTTAAATACCGCCTTTTCTCATTTTCGGTAACATTTAAGCAACATTATTGCCTATATTTTTCTAATCTTATAGTATTTAAAGTAAGAAATGGCAAAAAGAAAGAACATAAAGAAACAAATAATAACATCTGTTCAATTGCAAAATATTGCAATAATATTTTTTATTGTAATGTTTATTATTTCTATGTGGTTTTATAAGCCCTATTTTTTTGAAAAAAACCCTAAAAATTTAAGATTTATTGGGTTGTATTATCTTAGAAATAATGATTATACAAATGCTGTAAATGCATTTAAAAAAGCCGCAAGAATAAATCCAACTGTTATGAATAGATACTATTTAGGTGATAGCCTTATAAAGCTTGGTAGATATGATGATGGTTACAGGTATTTAATAGAAGCCCTGGATGAAGAACCTAAAAACAGAAATATTCATTTGTCGATAGGAGATTATTACCTTGCTAATAAAAAAAATGAAAAGGCCTTAGAATATTACAAAAATGCTTTCAACTTGGGGCCAAATTCTAAGGTTTATTTAAAACTTGGAATTTATTATTATGAAATTCATGATACTCAGTTAGCTTATGAAAATCTTGTAAGAAGTATGGATTTAGAACCTGATAATCTTGAGATATACCCGTATCTTGCTGAAGTGTATACTCGAAAAGGTTTATTTATTTCGGCATTCGAATCTTATGAGCATTATTTAAATGCGAAATGTGCTGAAGGAATACCTTACTCATATCTATTATCTGATGAAGCTGAGATTATAAAAGATAAAATGCGAGAACTCAGAGATCTTGCAGGTGAAATGTAAATCTATTACTATAATAATGAATTTGTATTTTTAATATTGAATAATCTGATTACATTCTTTAAAATACTAATTATGGCTGGAAATTATTAATGATAGGTTTTAAATATTTTAAAAATGAATATTAGTGGTTATATTCGACAAGATGTATTAAATAAATTATTATCAAACAATGGAACAGTAGAAAATGTTTCTCAGATAATTAATGAAATAAACAAATCAGAATCTATCAGTGCTCTAAAACACATCAATACAAATTTATTAATTAATAGAAAAGATGAAATAAATGAGATTAGTAGTTTTTTTGAAGATGAAACACAAAGATTATTACTTGTTGGTGGTATACAGGGTGCAGGCAAATCTACTATAATTAGAACAACAATTGCAAATTGCCAGGAACATGTCCTTATTTATTGGTATGAATGTTCAAAGGTTACTAATTTAGATGACATTTTATTAAGTTTATGCGCTTTTTTTGATAAAAAAGTTGGAAAATCAAAATTTCCTCCCAAGCAAAAAACAGTGATTTCAATAGATGAAAGATTAATATCATATCTAAAAACCCTTGAAAGAGAAATGATATTAGTATTGGATAGTATAGAATATTTAGTAAGTCCTGAGTTTACTATTAAAGACGATGAATTAAAGCAATTTTTTAATTATTTATTATCACATCCAAAAGTTAAAGTGGTATTAATTGGACAAAGATTGCCTACTGGTGATATGGAATATGTTGAAGATTTCATTACAGAAATTAGATTAGCAGGATTAAATGAACAATATGCTATTAATCTTATGAGGGGAAATGGCCTCAATGCCTCTAATTCGTCATTATATGAGTTATATAAGTATTCAAGAGGTTATCCGTGGGGGATCTTGCTTACGGCTAGCATTGCAAAAAGATTAAAGATTAAGCCTGAAAAGATAATTCATGATCTTGCAAGCTATGAAGATAGTTATGAATCATTTCTTATAAAATCTATTTATGGCGAATTGAATGATATCGAAAGAAGTTTACTAGACTATTTAAGTGTTATTCGTCATCCAATAAATATTCCGACTTTTTGTAATCTAGATAAACTCTTTCAAGACCCCGAACATTTTTTAGATGAACTGTTAAAAATTAAATTAGTTAGAACAACAGGTAAACGCTATCACGTTAATGCAACGGTAAGAAAGTATGTTTATAATTTTGTCCCATTTGAAGAAAAATATGCCCTGCATCTAACTATATCAAAGTTTTATGCTAATGAAATGTCAAAAAATCTAGCAGATAGAACAATCAGGCTGTCAAGAAATTTGTTAAGATCCGAACAATTTTATCATAATAGCACTGCTACGAAGTTTTACACTTCAAAAGATCAATTTGAACAAAAAAATAAATATGTTGATACATTACAACAAAAAACTTCTAAAGATGACAGACATGTTCAAGAAAATATTAACAATAAAACAATGCAGCAAAGGCTTTTGCAGGGCTTTGAAATGTTAAATGCTGAAAAAACAAATGATTCAGACGATGTTTCTGCAATGGATCTTGATACCTCTTTTCAACTTCAACTACCAGGTCAACATCAAACACCTTCTAAAGAAATAATTAATATTGATGGCTATCAAATTGAGTTAACGGAAGAAGAAAAAGAGCTTTTGAAAGAAGCTGAAAAAGAAATTCAAAGTGAAAAAATCGTCAAAAATAAAACATTCAATATTACTGAAAATATTGTTGAATATATTGATACAGAGCAGGAAAGTATTGCTAATATAGAAGAAAATGTCAGTGAACTTAGTAATATTGATGATTTAAGCCTGGAATTTGATATTGATACAAGTGATGAAGAATCTATTCAGTCAAATATAGATCTTGTTGAATCATTAGTATTTGTAGCTCAAGGTTATGCAAATGAAAATAAGCATAATATTGCTATTGAAAGATATAAAGAGGCATTAGATATTTGTGAAAAATCCAATATTTTAAATAATACTGCTAAAACACTTATGTTAATGGCAGAATCTTATTTGTCTTTAAAACAATATAAGTTGTCACTTGATTGTTAT
>JBFMGH010000436.1:0-5333 GCA_040752795.1 Cyanobacteriota bacterium | reverse complement strand
ATTTGGTTTTGATGCCTCTCTATTAGAAGTGGTTCCTTCTTTGCTTGCCGGGGCTACTTTACATGTTATTCCTGAAGAAATAAAATTCTCACCACACGATATCAACGAATACTTTGAAGCAAACAATATTACTCTTGCACTCTTTACTACACAGCTTGGTGAACAGTTTATAGATATGATTGACAACAGGTCACTAAGGTTTTTAATTTTAGGCGGCGAAAAACTTACTCATTATACACCAAGAAATTTCAAATTAATTAATGGCTATGGCCCCACTGAATATACCGTCTATACAACAACCTTTATCGTTGATAAAGATTATGATAATATTCCTATTGGCAAACCACTTTCAAATACTTCTATATACATATTAGACAAAGATAACAATATGCTTCCAATAGGTGTACCTGGAGAATTATGCATATCAGGTGATGGCCTAGCAAGAGGATATATTAATAACCAAGAAATAACAGATGCCAAGTTTATTGATAACCCTTTTATTCCAGGGCAAAAAATGTATAAAACAGGCGATCTTGTTAAATGGCTACCTGACGGCAATATAGAATTTGTAGGGAGAGTTGACTTTCAGGTTAAACTAAGAGGATACAGAATAGAACTAAGTGAAATAGAGCTTCAATTACTGAAGTTTACAGGCATAAGAGAAGCAGCTGTTGCTTTAAGTGAAGATTCCGCTAACAATAAGTTTCTATGCTCATACTTTGTTGCTGATATTAAAATAGATGCTAATGAACTAAAAGCTTTTATGTCTGGAGAATTACCTTACTATATGATCCCATCGTTCTTTATTCAGATTGAAAAAATGCCTATCACTCCAAATGGAAAGATTGACAAGAAAAAGCTTCCTAAACCAATATTAACTACAGAACTTAAAGACGAGTATGCTGCTCCAACAAATGCTAACGAAGAGTTATTAGTTGAAATATGGAAAGAAGTTCTTGGTATTGAAAAAATTGGCATCAATAACAACTTCTTCAGCCTTGGAGGTCATTCTTTAAAAGCTGTTTTTTTACAGTCTAAAATTGAAAAGAAATTTAATATAAGCATTCCTCTTAATGACATTTTTAAAAACCCTACAATCAAAGAACTAGCTTTAATAATTCCTAGAATCACAAAATCTGACCTTAAACCTATTAAACCTTTAGAGAAACAAAAGTTTTACGAGTTATCATCAACACAACAAAGACTGTTCTTTATTGAACAAATGCCAGATATTGAAACAACATACAATGTACCCTTATTTATAAAAATTAATGGCAACCTAAATAAAGAAAAACTCTCAAAAGCAATAGACAAACTTGTTAATAGACATGAAGCGCTTAGAACTTCTTTTGATGTTATTAATGGTGAACCTGTTCAAATAGTACATGACAGAGTAAATGTCAAAAAGATCTATAGAGAATCATCCGAAGAAGCTCTTCAAAGTATTATTAGCACCTTTGTTCGTCCATTTAAGTTAAATAAAGCTCCTCTTTTTAGGGTTGAACTAATTAGTACCTCTGAAGATAGTCATTATCTCTTGCTTGATTTCCATCATATTATTATAGATGGTATATCAGTTGTGACTATTCTTGAAGAATTAACACATTTATATGAAGGAAAACAATTAGAACCTTTAAAACTACAATATAAAGATTTTGCCAAATGGCAAAATGATTTAATAAATACTAATTATATCAAAAAACAGGAAGATTATTGGTTAAAAGTATTTAAAGAAGAACCTCCTACACTTGATATGCCAACTGATTACCCTGCACCTTCAGTTCTGGATTATAACGGTGATGAATCTACAATTATTATTGACAGAAAACTTACTGATAAAATCTATAAACACTCATCTAAAAATGAAACAACATTATTTACACTATTGATGGCAGCATATAATATTTTACTGGCAAAGTATACTTCTCAACAGGATATTATTATAGGAGCTCCAGTTGCTGGCCGCCATCATAACGGCACTCAAGATATTGTAGGTATGTTTGTAAATACTGTACCAGTCAGAAATTATCCGGCTGATGAAAAAACTTTTAATGAATTTCTCCAGGAAGTTAATAATAACTGTCTATCTGCATTTGAAAATCAGGATTATCAGCTTGACAAAATAATTGACAAATTAAATCTAAAAAGAGACACCAGCAGACACCCACTATTCGATGTATCATTTGTACTTCAAAACCTTGATATAGAAGAAAAGAAAGTCGAAGGTATTACTATTAATCTGATTGAAGCTAAAAATGATAAAGCTAAATTCGATATATTACTGGAAGCAACAGAGAAAAACAATACATTGGTCTTTAAATGGAACTATCGAACCAGTTTATTCAAAAAGGACACTATAGATCAACTGGCCAGACATTTTATAAATTTACTTACTACTGTTATCGATAATCCAGATCAGAAAATTAAAGATATCAACATACTTTCTAAAGAGGAAGAATATCAACAATTATTTGATTATAATGATACACACGTTGATTATCCCAGAAATATATGTATTCATCAAATGTTTGAAGATCAGGTAAAACTAACACCTGAGAATGTAGCAGTTATATATGAAGAGAACTCATACACCTACAAGCAGGTGAACGAAAAAGCGAATCAGATAGCCAATCTTCTCAGAGAGAAAGGCGTAGGCCCTGATACAATTGTTGGCATTATGCTTGATAGATCACCTGAAATGATTACCAGTTTGCTTGGCATATTAAAAGCAGGTGGTTGTTATCTGCCTATTAATCCAGATTATCCAGCAGATAGAACTAATTATATTCTTGAAAATAGTCAGGCACCATTCGTTATTTCAACCCCAGATCACTTTGAAAAGCTTGATTTTAAAGGTGAAATAATAAACATTTTAAATGAAGATATTTATAAACGTGACCCATCAAATCTTAATAATCTTAATAAGCCTGAAGATTTAGCTTACATAATCTATACCTCTGGTTCGACTGGTAAGCCTAAAGGTGTAATGATTATGCATAAATGTGTAATCAGACTTATGAAAAATGATAAAATGCTATATGATTTTAATTCAAATGATATCTGGACAATGTTTCACTCTTTTTGCTTTGATTTTTCTGTATGGGAAATATATGGGGCAATACTATTTGGAGGCAAACTTGTAATTGTACCTAAAAAAGAAACCCTTAGCCCTCAAGAGTTCCTTAAACTTCTTAAAAAAGAACATGTAACTATTCTCAACCAGACCCCAGGAGCATTTTATAACCTTATTGAAGAAGATTTAAAAACAGCTGATAATGACTTAAAAATAAGATACGTTATCTTTGGTGGCGAGGCTTTAAACCCTTTAATGCTTAAAGAATGGCACCATAAATACCCAAATACAAAGCTAATTAACATGTATGGTATTACTGAAACCACAGTGCATGTAACCTTTAAAGAAATTGGTGATCATGAAATTGAAAACAATATAAGCAATATAGGTACACCAATACCTACTTTAACCACATATATAATGGACAGAAATATGAAACTGGTTCCTATTGGAGTTGTAGGTGAAATATGCGTTGGAGGAGAAGGTGTTGCCAGAGGATATGTAAAAAATCCAGAACTTACAGCTAGACGGTTTGTTGAGAACCCTTATCCTCCACATGATAGAGTATACAGGTCTGGTGATCTGGCAAAGCTATTACCAAACGGTGAAATGGTTTACTATGGCAGAATGGACTTTCAGGTAAAAGTTCGTGGATTTAGAATAGAACTTGGTGAAATTGAAAACCAGCTTCTTAAAAACGATAACATTAAAAAGGTTATTGTTATTGCCAGAGATGATAAAGATGGAAGTAAATATCTTGTTGCATATCTTTTAATGGAAAAAGATATGACTATTGCTGAACTTAGAGACTATGTAAACAAAGATCTTCCTGACTATATGGTTCCTTCTTATTTTATTAAATTAGATGAGTTTCCTTTAACATCAAACGGAAAAGTTGATAGAAAAGCACTACCAGACCCGACTGAAAGTATTGATACTGGTGAAAAATATGTTGCCCCAGAAACCGAAAAGCAGAAAAAACTATGTAAAATATGGCAGAGTGTCTTAAGTGTCGAAAGAATAGGTATTAATGACAACTTTTTTGCCCTTGGAGGGCATTCTTTAAAGGCTGTAAGCCTGGTAGCAGAAATGCAAAAATATTTTAATGTTACTGTTAATGACATTTTTGAACATCAAACTATAACAGAATTGTCTGAAAATATTAGCGAAATTGAAGATAACATTCAGGTTAAACTCTCCAGATTAAGTGACATTGACCCATGCAAACTTGAAAAAGATCGAGCAGACTTTATTGAAACGCCAGAAATAAAACACCAGATAGAACAATATAACTCTAAAAATGCAGAATATCTAGCCAGAGACCTGACTAAAACAAATAACTACAAATGTATTCTTTTGACGGGTGTTACAGGTTATCTGGGTATTTATCTGCTGGCTGATTTATTAAAAGAAAGAGAATGTAAAATCTTTTGCCTGTCAAGGGGCGAAACTGACCACGATGCAGAAAGAAGAGTTGTTGATAAATACAATTATTACTTTGGAGAAAATAGTTATGATAAATACAAAAATAGAGTAGTAATCTATAAAAGCGATATTACACAACACAACCTGGGCCTGGATGAATATAAATATTCTGAAATAAGCAATACTGTAGACTGTATTATTCACTCTGCAGCAATTGTAAGGCACTATGGTCACTATCAGGAATTCTATGATACTAATGTTCAGGCCACATTAAATTTAATCAATATGGCAAAAACTGGAACCAAAAAAGATTTTAACCATATATCTACTGTATCTGTCGGCGCAGGCAGCCTCAAAGACACTAGCAGAGTATTGTTTACAGAATATGATTGTGACTTAGGTCAGGAAGCAGATAATTATTATGTAAAAACAAAACTTGAAGCGGAAAAACAGGTTATTAATGCAAGAAAAGAAGGTCTTAACACAAATATATTCAGGATTGGTAATATTACTATTAATACAGTTTCTGGTATTCTGCAGGATAATATAGAAGAAAACGCTTTTTATAATGTTGTAAAATCTTTTGTTAACCTTGGCAAAGTTCCTGAGCAAGCAGATGAAGTTGAGTTTTCTTTTGTAGATTATGTTTCAAAATCTATTCTATACTTATTTGACCGAACTGAACTAAAAAATGAAATATATCATATACAAAACTCTCATACTGTAAAACTTTCCAATTTGCTTACTTCTGAAGACCTTTGTTTAAGTGTTGATAAAGTCACTTTTAAGGATTTTATCAGTTATCTGTGCAAAAATTTTGAAAAACCTTTCTTCA
>JBFMGH010000435.1:0-4196 GCA_040752795.1 Cyanobacteriota bacterium | reverse complement strand
TTAACCCGGTTAATTCGTAAATTTGTTACAAACTCTCAAGGCTCAAGTAATGACTTAAGTTAAAGATTTATGCATTTAACACACTGTAAATATTTAACAAAGACCAGGTTTTAGAGGATCGGGTTCAAAAGGCCCGCAAGGCGGGCCTTTTGAACCCTTGGCAAAGATCTATTTCCGAAACTTTGTGAATAATCCGGGTTAAATATTTTGAAAATATTGATTATCCAAAAAAAATTTTTAAAATTACTAATATCAAGTGTGAACTATTCTGGTTCTATCTTACAAATACTTTATATAGTGGATTAAGCGAATAAGGAATAAATGTATTCTTATGTGCAAGGCTAGCTGTTTAAATAACTCAAATTCAATTGGATTTAATGAACGTGACAACCTCCCGGGAAGAAATAACTACAAGCATTCAAGTAAGTTACGAAAAACCTCGCAACTTATCTATTTATTTTTATAGATGGCTGAGAAATATACTTAACAAGTCTTTAACTAATGTTACCACTGAATTTTTTGGCTCTAAATTAAATCTTTACGTTGTTGGCGTTACTGAAAAACCATTATACTTCTGGAAAGAAAATGATTATTTTGTCACTCAAATTGCACCATCTGAAAAATGCCAGATTCAAATCAGAGTTTCAAATACTGCTTCCGGCATATTTTTAGATGAAAGCCTCGGTGCTAGATACGATAACGAAAAGTATTTTAAATTTAAAAATATTACTAAATTCGAATCTGAAGTTCTTTCACAATATACACAATATTTATATCGAGGACTCAGTGAAGCATTTATAGAAACAAGAAAAATTAAACGTATCAAAGACCTCGATAAAGACTTACTGCACCTGACTATTTTGGTCAACACACAATCCCGACTCGATAACAACAAACCCTGTGGCAAAATTATTATTTCTTTTCCTGCCTCAATACTTAAAAAACCTGATCCAATTGAAGTTGATTTACCTGTTAACCTTTCACACTACTACAATGCAACAGCTGAAACTAATATATTCTTAGGTACAGCAATTATTACTTTTGATGATTTAAAAAAACTCGGCCCTAATGATGTACTAATTCTTGACAATAGCAATCTTAATTCCATGAAAGTTTTTAACGATAAATATTCTGTTAAATTTAAATCAAGCCCTGATCAAAGCATAGTACTTAATATTCATAGCGAGGAATATAAAGAAATGACAGATGATATACTACACGCAAGTCACCCAGGTGAAGCTATTTGGGACAGCATTCAGGTTGAAGTAGCCGCTGAATTTAAAAAAATAAAGCTGCCTCTTGGTGAACTTAGAAACATGACCGAAGGTCTTGTCGTTGAAGTTGCTTCTCTTGTGGATAATCAGGTTAGGCTTCATATCGATGGTAAAGATCTTGCCTTCGGAGAACTTGTTATTGTTGGCGATAAATATGGCGTTATGATAAACAAAGTTTTCCATAAAGAGATTCCTCGTCAACCTCATACTGTTGAAGAAGAGGTTATTGAAGAAGAAGAGGAAATCGTTGAAACAAATCTTGAAGATGATGACGATGACTATAATTATGACGATCTAGGTCTTGATGACGATTTTTAGAGAGGTTAAGTTATAATGACTGAATTTATTTTTGGCTTTACTGTTTACACTCTGGGCGCTATTGGCGTTCTTGTTCTTGGATATGTAGCAGCTAAATACCTTATCAATAATACCGGCTTTAAACCAAACCACCCACAAAAAGATTTTCTCAAAATTGAACAAGGCCTTGCTCTTGAAAACAGAAAATCTATTTACATGGTTAAAGCAGGGAAACAAAGATTTCTTGTTGCTACAACACCTGAAAACGTCTCTTTCCTCGCTGAATTAGATAATGATAATCAGCCAAAAGATTATCTTGAAAGATCTGATAACACTATTTCAACTCCACAAATGCACCCAGATCTTCAGAATAAACTTAAATATATTAATATGGCCAAAAATTTGGTTGGTCAGAACACCTTCAAGAGGTAATCTAATGGACTTTCAATTTCAACAGACCGTACAAAATCTTGACCCTGTACTACAACTTCTTATTGTAATGTCCCTATTGGCTCTGGTGCCAATTGTTATCATTACAATGACTAGCTTCTTAAGGTTTGTAATAGTTCTATCCATTCTTAGAACAGCTCTTGGCACACAACAGGTGCCTCCTGCCATGGTTATTGTCGGCCTTGCTTTTATACTTACTATGTATACTATGTCACCAACCTTTATAGATATGTACGAACGAGGTAATAAAGTTCATAATGAAGGGGCATCCCTTGTAAGCGCACTCGCAGAAGCTTCCGTACCATTAAAAGATTTCATGCTAAGGCAATCACAAGAAAGTGATGTGGCTTTCTTCTATCAACTATCAAAAAATCAACCACCTAATGACCCATCTGAAATCAACCTGATTGAGGCTGCTCCTGCTTTTATGATAGGAGAACTACGTACCTCCTTCAAAATAGGTTTTATTATATTCATACCATTCATTGTACTAGACCTTGTAGTTGCTAATATACTTCTAGCACTTGGTATGTTTATGTTATCCCCTACAATCATTTCTTTACCATTTAAATTACTAATTTTTATTGCAGTTGATGGATGGGGTTTAATCATCCACGGACTCGTTAAGAGCTTTAACTAACGGAGAAATCTGACTTGGAAATATTATTAGAACACCTTGGCAAAGGATTATATTATATTATTCTTATATCTATGCCAATAGTTTTAACAGCTGCGGGCATAGGTCTCGTTGTTGGTATTCTTCAGGCAGTAACACAGGTTCAAGAGCAAACTATCGCTGCTGCACCTAAAATCCTTGGCGTTTTTCTTGTTATACTTATTGGCGGTGCTGTTATAATGAGAGTTCTAAATAATTATCTCGAAGATTCAATAAATTTAGCTATGGATGATGTACCTAAACAGGGTTATTTTGCTGCTGCTCCTCTCGGGCTAGAAAACCCTGACCAGAAAATAAAAGACTTTTTTAATGAAAAAAAATTTTTAAGGATTGTTGATAAACCTAATATAAAAGAAATGCTCGATAAACCACTTGATGCGCCTTATCTTAAAAATGATAAAGCTAAAAAAACCGCTGTTTACTCTCCTGCACCTCCTATTCCAGATGCTAATATTTCTGAGGAAATAGAAAATTATAAAAGAATGATGGAAAGTGATAACCAGACACGTTCTAAATCTTCCAAAGAACAAAAAGCCCCTATGATACCACCCCTATCTGAAGGCAAAACAAACCCTACTATTTCTCTATTACCTGATCTGGACGAACCTCCATCTATTGATCCTTCAGACTTAGAAGATTCCTCAACTATAGCATCTACAACTCAAAATAATAATTCTGTCACAGGTGCTGCAGCTTATGTGACTCCTGAGGGTAGATACAAATTTGACTATGATGTGAAAGGGTCTACAATTATAATTAACAACAATGAAAAAATCTCTTATAATCCATCTCCTGATAACAAACATTCAAACAACCCGAATAAAGGGGCAATTATTATTGAATCGAAGTAATTATGTTTAAATTCAAAAAATTAATTATAACATTAGCTATTATATTAACTTTTTCTGCAAGTGTTCTTGCCCAGGAAAACACTAACATACTACCACTGCATACAGGCAAAAGCTATGTACTAGATTTCCCCGTAAAAGTTACCCGTGTTGTTGGCGGTGACCCTTCCGCAATGGAACTAAATTTATTCAAGAAAGATGAGAATAACCCTGATAGCAACGGCTATCAATTATTAGTTGCACCTATTTCTGAAAGAACTACTAACATTATTGTATGGACTGAAGCCGGGCTTTATGTTTTTGACGTAATAATTGATAATTCAAGCCCTTTTACTGCTGACACAATAATAAATGTTCCTGATGCAAAAAAATTCACTATACCACTTGTAAACACAACCGGAAGCAATATCCCTATTGTAAAAACTCAATCAAAACCCACTCAAGATGTTCAGGTACTAGACGAAGGTGTTAACAATGAAAATGAAACCTTTAACGCTGCAGCACCTGTTTACACCGACCCAGACATTGCCACTTCAGAAGATATTAAAAACCATGAAGAATATTCTCATATAGAAAATAATTCTCAGGAATACATTTCATCTAACAATGAAACACAAAATGCAAATTCTAATGAGAAACTACCTGAATTAA
>JBFMGH010000434.1:0-7770 GCA_040752795.1 Cyanobacteriota bacterium | reverse complement strand
GATCAAAATAGCAAACTTCAGCATAGTGATTTTAAAAATACTTGTAACAGAAAAGTATTAATAGAAAAAATTGTGCAAAATATTAATAATTCTTCTACATTGCTTGTGCAAAAAACTACAGGGCTTGGCGCTACGACATCTTTAATGGTTACTGCTCTATGGTATCTTATTTTTAAACCAGACACTCGTATTGTTATTGTTTCACCATCTTATTCAAGTAAGAATTTTACTTCTGATGCCAGAAGACTCTACTTAAAAACTCTTAATGTTTATAGAAATCTTTATCCTTTGCCATATTTGCATCAATTGACATACCAGAGTCGCTGCCAGGGAATTAGATATTTTTCTATTGAAAATCATGAGCGAAACAGTGCAATTGTATTTATTTCTTCCAGCAAACCTGTTGACCTGGCGGCTTTATTTCCTGAGCATGAAGGTTTAAAATATAAGGCAGTCTTTTTTGATGAATTTGCTTTTCATAAACATGCCGATGCTATGTGGAATAGTCTCGAGGGTTATAAGATTGCACGCATAGCTGTATCTTCTGCAAACGGCATGTCCAATCTATTTTATGAGCTGGTTAGTTCTCATAAACACAAACTACATACTATGCACTGGTTTCATGAGCCTTCCTGTGATGAACAATGGTATTTAAGGCAATGTTTGAATAACCACCCTGCATGGGTAGAGCAATACATTAATATTGACTATAATTTTAAATTTCAGCTACGTAAAGCACAAAAAAATCTTACAGAAAATCAAATAACCTTAAAAACACTAATAAAATCTTCTAAAGTTTTAAAGACTTACTATGAACGAAATAAAAAACCTCGTTGCATCAATAAAAATACTGTTCAATCTTTGTTAATAAAACGCAAACCGCATCGAAACCCCAAGAATGTTCTGAAGCCATCTAATTATAGTGCGGCTATATATAAATTCATTACCGTTGCCTCTAATAAGCCTTTAAAATTTGATAATAAAACTATAGAAGCCGTAAAAAAACATAAGCTTAAAATATCAATCAACCAGCCACGTATCTTTAAATCTTTGCCAGTTGCAACATGTCTTATTTATTATTCTCCAGATACAAAGCCTGAACGCTTAAACTTCTTGAATAATAAAAACCACACGTTTAAACTGCTTGAGTTTTCTGGTCACTCTATTACCACAGGTGATATAGCATCAGTTATACATCATATTAAACATCGCCTCACTGCATGATTAAAGTATTTATACTTACATATAATACAAATGTCTTTCTATGGGTTTGTAAAACCACTTCTCATACCTGATTATAAATTACTCTTGCTCCCGAAAACATCCATGAATGGTTATCTTGTCAATCATCTTTTTTATAACCCTTATCATGCAATCTTCTTTACGTCATATACCCCCATATCTAGCTTCTGACAATATTTGTGTAAAATTGTTTTTTATAATCAATCGTTACTTTTTTCACAATTTGTTGCAATTTTTTATTTTAAGATACTATACATTCTTTACTATGGTAAACTTTAATCGATTGTTAGTAAGATTATTACGGGGGTAATAACATGAAAGATAAAGAATTTTTAATGATACCGGGTCCAACCCCTACTCCTGAATCAGTTTTACTTGCTTTGGCAAAGCATCCCATCGGCCATAGAACTCCGGAATTCTCTAAAATTTTCGAAGAAGTCACTGAAGGCCTTAAATGGATTTTTCAAACTAAACAGGATGTCTATACATTCGCTTCAAGTGGCACTGGTGCTATGGAAGCCGCCATATATAATACTATTAATTCCGGCGATAAAATACTTTGTCTTGTTGGCGGTAAATTTGGTCAACGTTGGGGTGAAATTGCCAGAATGAAAGGTGCTATCGTTGACACTCTTGACGTTGAATGGGGAAAACCGCTCAATGTCAATTCTTTAAAAGACATTCTTGACGCTGATAAAAATAAAGAATACAAAGCCGTTTGCATTACTCACAACGAAACCTCTACGGGCGTTACTAATGACCTCGAATCTATCGCTAAAGTTGTTAAAGAGCACGGTGCTTTGATAATTGTTGATGCAATTACTAGTCTCGGTGCTATTGATTTACCATTTGATAAATGGGGTATAGATATTGCGGCTTCAGGTAGTCAGAAAGGCTTTATGCTGCCTCCTGGCCTCGCATTTATTGCCCTGAGCGATAAAGCATGGAAAGCTGTTGAGCAATGCAACTCACCAGGATACTATTTTAACCTCGTCGCTGCTAAGAAAAACCTCCTGAAAAATACTACTCCTTATACCCCTGCTGTTAACATGTTCGTAGCTCTTAAAATTGCTCTCAATATGATGCAAGATGAAGGCCTTGAAAATATTTTTAAAAGACACGCTACTCTTGCTGCTTGCGTTAGAGCTGCTGTTCCTCCTATGGGGCTGAAATTGTTTGTCGACGATGTTAACGCTCGATCAAACTCTATTACAGCCATCTGTCCTCCTGAAGGCTTGAACGCTGATGACTTCAGAAAATCCGTAAAAAAACACTTTGACATCTCTATGGCTGGCGGGCAGGATCACCTTAAAGGCAAAATATTCAGAATCGGACATCTGGGTTTCTGCGCTCCAAGAGATATTCTCGCTACCATCAGCTGCATGGAAATTTCCCTGGCCACTCTCGGCTTTGATATTGAATTTGGTAAAGGCTGTGCTGCTGCCAATAAAACCCTTTTTGATTTGACTAAAGAATAGAAGGTTATAATTATGACTTGGAAAGTATTGGTTACCGATAAAATAAACGAAATAGCTGTTGATATTCTTAAAGACAGTTGCGATGTTGACTATAAACCCGTTTTAAGCCACGAGGAACTGCTTGATATCATTCACGATTACGATGGCTTAATGATTAGAAGTGCATCTAAAGTCTCTAAAGACGTTATCGCTAAAGCTACCAAACTTAAAATTGTTGGTCGTGCAGGCGTTGGCGTTGATAATGTCGATATTGTCGACGCTACCGACAGAGGTATTGTTGTCATCAATTCTCCTGAAGGCAATACCGTTGCTGCTGCTGAGCATACTATTGCTATTATGCTTTCTATGGCCCGCCATATACCTAAAGCTGACGCCACTATCAAAGAAGGCAAATGGGAACGATCCAAACTCACTGGTACCGAGGTTTACAAAAAAACTCTTGGTGTTATTGGCCTTGGTAAAATCGGCACTAGAGTAGCTAAAGTGGCTAAATCCCTGGGGATGAATGTTATTGTCCATGACCCTTTTGTTACACAGGAACAGGTCAGCCAGATCGGCGCCTGCTACGCTAAATCCCTCGACGAAATTTGGCCTAACGCTGACTTTATTACTTTGCATCTGCCCAAAACTAGAGAAACTATTCACCTCGTTAATAGAAATACCCTTAATAGAATGAAAAAAGGCGTTAAAATTATTAACTGCGCCAGAGGTGGCATTATTGATGAATCTGCACTCGCTGAAGCTATTAAATCTGGCCAGGTCGCTATGGCCGCTATAGATGTATTTGAAGAAGAACCGGTTAAAAACTCTCCATTGCTTGAACTGGGGGACAAAGTCGTCTTAACCCCTCACCTCGGCGCCAGCACTGAAGAAGCTCAAATTAATGTCGCCGTCGATGTCGCTGAACAAATCCGCGACATGGCTATGGGTAGACCGGTTAAAAGTGCCGTTAACATCCCTTCTTTAAAACCGGAAACTCTTGAACCTGTCAAACACTACATGCGTCTCGCTGAAAACCTCGGTGCTCTCATCAGACAAATTACATCCGGCGCCACTAAAAGCATTGAAGTCATTGCATGCGGCGACCTCGCCGATCTGGATATTTCACCCCTCTCCATCGCCGTTACTAAAGGGGCACTTAGCTGCTCTACTGAAGGCGTTAATTATGTCAATGCACCTATTATCGCTAAAAGAAAAAATATTCACGTTACTGAATCTAAAACTACAGACTCTGGCTACTATATCGGAATTCTTAAAGTTAGAATAAATACTGAAGATGAAGATAATATCGTCTCCGGCACTGTCATCGGCGGTGATATTCAAAAAATCCTCAGAATTGATGGCTATCTGACTGATATTGAACCTGCACATCACATGCTTATGTTACCTCACCACGATAAACCAGGCATGATTGCTAAAGTCGCTACAGTCCTCGGTAGAGAAAATATTAATATCTCCATGATGCAGGTTGGCAGAAAAGATAGAGCGCAGGCTGGCGGTGAATCATGCATGATCCTCAACGTCGATGAACCTGTCGATAAAAAAATCCTCCACGAACTCAGCCAGATCGATGGGATCTACAACGCTAAAACCGTCAACCTCAACGCCTGAAATAAATAAAATTTTTAATCCAAACTTAAAAAGGCCAGCGAAGCTGGCCTTTTTAAGTTTATTAATTATTATTTTTATACTGTCAATGCTTCATTAACTGGCCTGAACGTATTTATTGCTTCAACAATTGACTTAACAGCTGCTATCATTTCTATCTCTAATGATAAACTATTAACAAATTTACCTACTCCAACTCCACTGGCTCCGGATGCAATAGCCATTGGCGCTGTTACAGGCCCTATTCCACTTGCTGTTATTATTGGTATATGCTTGACATTTGCTGATAATTCTACTGTATTCGCTAATGTGGGCATTGCTTTTTCTATCAGACTTAATGCCCCACTGGTTTTTGGCTTTGATAAAATTGAACCTTCAGTTTGTATTAAATCTATTCCTAACTCCTGAAGCTTTTCTGCTAAATCTACCTGCTCTTTAACTGGCAAATGTCCGGGTACAGTTATACAAATTAAACCGCTATCTCCTATCAAATCTAATGTTTCTACTGCCAGCTCATATACTTTGCCTCCGGAAAATTTTATACCCTGATCATATAATGCATCAAAATTACCAAGCTCTGCTACATCTGCACCATGTTTTATTGCCATATAAAGTTCTTTAGGGTCTACTGATGAGGCGAATAAAGCTATATCAGCATACTTTCTGGCTTCAAATACTATTTCCGGCTTAGCTGCTACATCAACAGCACTGGCTCCACCTATATTCGCAGATTTAACAACTTTTCTTACATTTTCTATATCAAAATTGGCTATTCCTGAAATAACTTTAACGCATTTTCTTTCTTTTAAATCTTTTTTAAGTCTTTTGATTCTTTCCATTTTTATTACCTCTATAACGTGATTCCTTTCTCGTAAAATATGACAAAAGATCCTTTAGCGCAATATAAACTTAAGAAATTTAATATCACTAACTGCCTACTATATTCAAATAGACTTGATATTATTGTTGTTTAAATTCTTTAATATAAAAGATTTATACTATTGCACATAAATAATGTATCTATCCTGACAGCAGCCCCTATAATCTAAAATCTATAAATTACTTTCAAGAATCAGTATAAATATAAAATTTATTTGTTATTTAACGCTTCTCTGGCATTTTCAAGGCTCTTATTAAGATTAGAATTTTCAGGATAAATTGTCAAAACAGCTTCATAATATTCTATTGCCTTCTCAAATTCTCCGTTAGCATATAGTTCATTAGCTTTTTTATAAAATTCATTTGCATTGGACTTATTTATTGCCTTAAGCAGGCTATTTACTGGCTTTTTAGAAACTGCCGTGTTCTCTGTGTTGCTTACCTGATTTGCATCTCCAGGTGTTTTTTTCTCAGGGTTCACCACTAATCCTGATGAATCAGTAGCATTAATGATATTGGGATAACTATTAAGAAATGGTATGTGAAACCCTGAAACTTCAAATGTGTATGTTTGACCTTCTGTTAAAAATGGTACATAATCAAACCCTAATTTGTCTCTAAGTATATCAGAATCTTCTTGTATGATTCCTTTGTCTGTATAAACAAGATATTTTTCGTTAGTGCCTTTGCTCCTATATTCCTTGATCTTTTCGATTTTAGATACAGAAGCGGTTATAGTCTCTACATGTGACCAGTTTACTAAATATACAAGGCCAAATATAATTATTATTACAATTGAAGTGCCAGCTCCAAGAACCCTTTTGCTTCCTTTCATAAATTCACCTTTAATTAAAATTAAATATAAATAATTATTTCTAAATACTTTTTATATTTTAAAATGATCAAAAAATTAAGGCATCAATTTAATGATGCCTTAACAATTAATAAACTATAAAATTAATGGTTTAATAGATAATAAACAATGCTTCTAACACCAAACCCTGAACAGCCTTTAGGGTTCTCGTATTTGTCAGCAGATTTCCACGCAACTCCCGCTATATCAATATGAAGCCATGGTGTGTCTCCGACAAATTCTTTTAAAAGCATTCCTCCTACACTTGAGCCAGCTTCTCTGTTGCCTAAATTTTTTATGTCTGCAATATCTGATTTTAATTGCTCTTCATATTCAGTCATAATTGGTAATTGCCAGACTTTTTCACCAGAATATTTTATTTTTTCAACAAAGCTATCAACTAATTCTTGCTTATTAGTCATGATACCAGCACAGGCATTTCCAAGAGCTACTACAACTGCACCTGTCAGGGTAGCTATATCAATAATTTCATCAACTCCCTGCTCAACTGCATAACATAATGCATCAGCTAAAATTAATCTGCCTTCAGCGTCAGTATTAATAATTTCAATAGTTTTACCGTTTTTAGCTTTAAGAATATCTCCTGGTTTATATGAATTACCATCAGGCATATTTTCACAGGCCGGAATAATACCATGTATTTCTAAATCGGGCTTTAAATCTTTTATAGCTTTAAGAACACCAAGTGTGGCTGCTGCCCCGGACATATCTTTTTTCATATCTAGCATACCTGTTGCAGGCTTCAGGCATAAACCTCCGCTGTCAAATGTTATACCTTTTCCTACCAGAGCAATTTTCTTTTTTGGTGTCCCATCGGGTCTGTAAATCAGATGAATGAATTTGGGTGGTTGAACTGAACCCTGGCTTACTCCCAGATATGAATTCATTCCCATTTTTTCAATTTCGTCTTTGTCGAAAACTTTACATTCAAGGCCAATGCTCTCAGCAACTTCAGAGAGTTTAGTTGGGGTTAAATAACTGGCAGGTTCATTAGCAAGGTCCCGGGCTAAATTTGTTGCTTGTGCAATAATAGTTCCTTTGTTAATGCCTGTTTGAATATCAGATATTTTATTATGATCAAATTCAACAATATTTAGTTCATTAATATCAACTTTAGGCTCATCGTCATCTGTATCAGATTTTTTAGATTTATATTTATCAAACTTATAGGCTGCAAGTATTGCCCCTTCTGCAAGTGCTTGAGCACATTCACTGGCAGAGAGCGTATCAATGCTAGCACCATGTAGAATAGAACAAACTTTTAATGCTTTTAATTTTTTACATGCTTTAATAGCCTCCGCTGAAACTTTTCTTATAGAATTAAGGTCAAAATCCTCTTTTTTTCCAAGTCCTACAAGAACAACTTTTCTTGCAGGTATTTTACCGTATGTAGGTAGGATCGATATACTTCCGAGTTTAGCTTTAAATTCATCTTTATCAATTAATTCAATTTTTAACAATCCTTCCAGTGCTTTGTTTACAGCACCAGTTCCACCGCCGGGGTCGGTAACTCCTTCAAATAAATTGACAATCAGTGCATCGCATTCGATTTCAGGCAATGAGCCTTGAATAACGTTTATTTGCATATGAACCTGACCTTTCATAAAAATGTTAGAACAATAAATTATTAGATTTAAATTATAATAAAAAAAAAGACCCACTATTTACTAGTGGGCAATAGCACAAACT
>JBFMGH010000433.1:0-2946 GCA_040752795.1 Cyanobacteriota bacterium | reverse complement strand
TTCCGACTGGAACATTATTTATATTATCGAAGATAACAACCAAGCCAGCAGAAGAAATAACCATTCAAATAATTGAGATAATAGCCATTTATTTATTAATGTATCTGATTATAAAACCCGGTAATAAAATAGGGTCATCAGGTCTTATTGGTATAGCCCTTTTAGCTTACGGTGCTTATAGCCTGGCTGGTTTTTTATGGTTTTTGCCTATTTTAATAGCAGTAATTTTAATAGCTTATACAGATATATTTATTTCAAAGCCAATAAAAGATGCAGATCTTTATAGAATCCGATCGGTATTTTATATACTAGTAATACCACTATGCTGGTTGCTGGTAGCGAATATAAATGCTAGTAATAAAGAAATATTTTTTGTACCATTTCTTATAACAATTCTGGCACACTTAAGCATAATATGGCAGGGTAGATCACGAGAGATTAAGAGAGAGAAAGAAGCTATAAAAAATGCTATGATTTATCATAGCCCGGCCTGGTTGAGGTCGTTTTTTTTAATATTATTTTTTTTACCGATGTTATTAATTTTAGATCAAAGGTTATCAGTTTTGTTAACGATCATTTGCAGTTATTTGGGAATATTAGTTTCAGATTCAATATTCTGGTTAATTGAAGATAATGTAGGTCAAAACTGGTCTTTTATAAACCTTTTACGTTTAAGAATGGGTATTGTGTTATTAATAACTCTGATTATATTGATGGTTAATTTATGTTTTTACAACCGGGCAGTTGTCTAAATTGTTTCTCAGTATTTTAGGACCGGGGTTGAAATCAATTATGAAAGGTATTCTGAATGAGCTGAAGAATCTTAATATGATATAGTTAGCTTAACCCGGATTATTCACAAAGTTTCGGAAATAGATCTTTGCCGAGGGCTCAAAAGGCCCGCCCTGCGGGCTTTTTCAGCCCGATCCTCTAAAGCCTGGTCCCTGTTAAATATTTACAGTGTGTTAAATGCATAAATCTTTAACTTAAGTCATTACTTGAGCCTTGAGAGTTTGTAACAAATTCACGAATTAACCGGGTTAATTTATGGTGATTAATTATTTGTTATTTGATTAAATCAAGAAAAATAGAAGGCATTTTAGTCTGCAATGCTAAACACCTTCTGATTATTTTTACAGTGAGATTTTTAATCTTGTTATAAATACCTATTTAAAGGTATGTAAAACTATAAATAAAAAGCTATACTTAAAATATTAAGGCTGGTCAAATATAAATAATATATTTTGATCGGTCAATATAGCTTACATTATATATGCCCGAGAGAAGCGGAGGAAGATAGCTTGTTGCCAGAAAGAAATGGTGACAGGGCTATCTTTTTTTATGCACTCTAAAATACAGTAATTAATTCAGTATAACATTGATTGTGGCCTGATATTATTAGTATAACCCGCAGTCGATAAGCAAAATAAACAAAACAGGTATAGTTTTGTAAGTTATTGACCTTCCTTGCTTTCTTTTTTATCTATTTCGTGGAGTTCTCTTTCGCGGCATTCATGATAACTGACGTCGCATCTGCTTTTACAGCGACTTTTCTTGATTGGCCTTACTGTTTCTGCTTCACATGTGGCATGGCAGGCATCTTGCTTCTCTTTGCAGATCATTAATGCAGTGTTATCTTCGGCGTTACTCACAGATTTAAGGTTAATGAATAACACAGCTATTAATATGATAATAAATAGAATTTTCTTCATTGTTTTTCCCCATAAAAACTGCTTTTAATTAAATTATTTTATATCAATAATAACTACTAATTCATTCTACATATAAATGTAATATAAATATGTTGTGTTATACTATATTCTTTTGAATGCTATAGTAAACGCATGAAATTATGAGACATAACTGGAAATCTGAGGGTGTTATGCCCGCCGAAGGCGGGCATAACACCCGAACCTTTTATTTTCTGAAGTCTATTTTATTTTTTCATGAACAACAATATAGATATTAATATATACATTAATATAAGAATAATTAAAATAAGAATTAAACAGTATAGATATATGGATCCTTGAAAGTAACTTATAGATTCTAGATTATAGAGTCATTGGGCAAAAACACTATATTGAGTTCTGTTAGGATAGATTCATTATTTATGCGGAATAGTATAAACAAAATAATTTCTTATAAAAATGTATATATAAAAATATCTACTTTGGGGTTGGATATCACTAAAAACAGCAATATAACAAGCAATCAGAGATTTTATATAAATAAGAACAATAAACGAACTTACTAATTTTAGTAAAAAAATAAAAAAATATATATAAAATATATACTACACTGCAAGCACTTATTGCCAGAGGCTATGCACCGTATTTCTATTGGGTAAATAATAAACAAACGCATTAATATCCTATTCGGTAAATCCTTGCGGTTAAACGGGGCAGGCCCTATTGTAACACTTCTTAACTAAATAGCTAATTTTAGGCAATTTTTAAAATAAAAATGTTTTTATATATACAAGAGATATAAAACAGATATACTAAGTCACACTAAGAAGATATAAAGGAGAACATCATGGGTTTAGCAGCATCACAAGCAAGATTTTTAATTTTAACCGCAAGAAAATCAGACGTAGAAATGCACGGTCAAAGAATTAACCAAGAAAGACTTGCCATCGCTAACGCTGTAGGAATGTTATTCAATGCTCAAACTAATTTAGACCCAGATTCACAAGAATCACAACAGTTACAAGCAAGAATAGAAGCACTCCAACAGATTGATAAAGCTTTAGAATTACAATTAAGAAGAGTAGATACACAACAACAAGCTATTCAAACAGAAATAGCTGCAGTACAAAAAGTTATAGACAAAAACATCGATCTTTCATTCAAAACCTTCGCGTAAAAAACAAATTTATCTCCCCATCTTATTCCATAGGATTAACAACCTTTACTTGCATATCTCTTGTGTGGCTCAATTAAC
>JBFMGH010000432.1:0-2967 GCA_040752795.1 Cyanobacteriota bacterium | reverse complement strand
TTAAAATAAGCTAGTTTTATATTATTAATTAAAAAGGTTGCATTTATGCAACCTTTTTAATTATATAGTTAATATTTTTGTATTATTGATTGTCATCTTCAGGTGTTGTTGATGGAGACACCTTTGGTTTTCTAAATATTGGTGTTAGAGAATCAATAGCAGGACGTAGGATTAGTCCGCCGTTATATCTCCATCTGTCGAAAGCACCAGTATTTAAGTAATCAACACCACTGTAAACTGTCAGGAAATCTGTAATTTTTAAGAAAGCAGTAAAATCAAACGCTGAAGCAAGTGAAGTTGGGTCAGATGAATCTCTTATGGACTGAGCCGCATCATAGTTTGCTCTGAAAGCAGGGAAGCGTAATCTTGGATCATTTGGAGCAACTGTTCCAAAGTTTTCAAGGCCTCTTGCTGCTAATAAGTCATTTCTGCTTACTCTATCGCCAATTTGTTGAACGCCTAATGATGCACCGCCCTTGTAATAAAGTCTGCCATTGAATACTTTACCTTCAAAATCAAATCTGAAGCTGTTTAAGTAAAACTGTGTTGGGCTGAAGTAACCACCAATCCCAACGCCTCTTGGAGCTCTGATAAAGTCTACCAGAGATGGTCTTCTGGTAACTGTTGCTCCTGTTGGGTCATTCCATACATCACTTGGAATTGACCAGTTATTTGCCTGATTAGCTGTTGTAAATGCTTCATTATATTCCATCTGGCGGGTTACAGGTATTGGCCTTCCATTTTCAAGATATGGATAGGAAGTCATATTTGGGAATGCACTGAGATCTTTTCTGTATCCGAAGAATAAGAATTGGTATCCCAGCCTGAATAAATGATTGGGTATACCAGTAAAAGTTCTTCCTACAGAAAATAATGCTTGATGCCTTCCATTATGCTCTATATTTTCTCCTCTTACAGCACTATATTCATATCCTGCATTTACATCCCATTTATTAAATGGAATAAATGTGGCTTCCACAGCAACAGCATTATCTCTAACCTGGCCCATGAATTGACCTCTAAGCTGGTCATAATAATTTGGATCAGCTAATAGTCTTTGATAATTAATTGCATTATTAGGATTATAAAGTGGACCACTTTCAATGCCCATTAAGGTTGCCAATTGCAGACGTGAATATTGTGGTTGAATAGTATAACCGGTTGTTTCAAATACTGATTGATATAATGGTTCTCTTCTGTAACCTAACTTAAGTCTTAATCTGTCATGAAGTTTTAGTTCTAATTTTGCTTTTCCAGTAACGTCTACAGGTGCTTGCGGATCAGAAAAGCTATTGATAGCTAGTTCTGCATCAAAGTTTACTCTCTCATGAGGTCTGGAGTTCCAGCCCATAATGTATGAAGTAGCAGTAATGCTTGCAGGGTGAACTGACGTAGTCATTCCATATGTAGCAGACGTTACGCCAAAACTGAATCTGTTTTGTGGTGTTACATTGACACTGAAAAAGCTTGGGTATCCATGCATTTCCATGGCATCAGCTGTTGCATCGCCAGCTTCATTGGAGAACATAAAGCTGGTACGGATTTCTGGCCTCATGTCATACATGATATCTTTTTCAAGATCTCCAAAGAAATCATGCATTATGTCATATCTTCTACCGGATAAAGCATCTTCAAACCCAGTTATGCGGAAGTGGATTGGATCCGGTTCATAACCTGAATTCAGAACTATTTCATCGTATGTCTTATCATTGATTACAGCTGGATAATCATATGGTGATGAAAGATAAGGGTCATTTTCGTTATATGTTACAGTTTGAGTAATTGTTTTAGGCATTACAGGTTCAGGAAGAGATTCATTCTGAAGCATAAATGGTGAATATGTATTGCTTTTATACCCATCTGAAAGTTCCTGATATGTTTCAGTATAATTTGTTGTGTTAATTTGTGCGTTATTTTGTTGATTTACTATGGTATGAGTTTTATTATCAAGTTCATTATTTACTTTCTGTAGATTTTCAAGTTGTTTTTCAAGCTCTTTAATACTATTTTCAATGTCATGAAGATCAGTTTGAATTTTGTTTAAATCGGCATTAGATTGAACTGGAGAACCTGAATAACTATGATCAACAGACATAACCTGATAATTAATTGCCATAGCTATTTCTGGCATGTCTGGTACGTCTGGAAGCATGCTATGCCCTTTAATTTTTTGAAGTATTTCAAGTGCTTTAGCATTTTTTCCAAGTTTCTTAGCTATGCTTGCGTATTCATATGCAACATCAGCATCGTAAGGATACATTTCATATACTCTGGTGTAAGCTTTATAAGCAGCAAGATTTAACCCCTGCCAGCCATAAATTCTTGCTTTACCAATTAAAGCATCTTTATTATCAGGTGAAAGATTTAATATTTTATCGTATAGATCTTTAGCTTTCTTATATTTTTTTGTATAAAGTAAATTATTGGCTAATGTCGTTAAAACATCCAGGTTATCAGGTTTCTGATTATAGACTTTCTCTAAAATGTCTATAGCTTCTTTTCTTGTATCTTCATTGCTTGCAAGGAGGTTAGCATATTGATATGTTATGTCAACATTATCAGGGTCAAAACTTAACAGTTTTTTGTATAAGTCAATAGCTTTTGATTTATCTTCATACTGTGAAGCAAGATAAGCCAGGCCTTTGACAGCATTAATATTATCAGGATATTTAGCAAGTATTTTTTCATAAAGTTCTATATCTGCATCAGTTGGTAAATACCATGATAAGGTTTCTTCAAAACCATTTTGAACTTTGGGATTTCCGGGATATACATCAAGCATATCAAAATATTTTATTAAGGCTTCTCTTCTTGTTGAATCCTGCCAGGAAAGCAGCTCAACAAATTCAAAATTAAGCTCTGTGTTATCAGAATCTTTAGCGAGAATTTGTCTGTAAAGTTGAACTGATTCAGGCCTTGTATTTTTCTCTGATGAGAGTGCTCTAGCTAGGCTTAGCATAATTTCTT
>JBFMGH010000431.1:3960-7043 GCA_040752795.1 Cyanobacteriota bacterium | reverse complement strand
TCAGCTTGATAACATTACACCAAGAGCATTTATTGTACAAAATGCCAAACATTATAATAATCTTACTGATATAAAAAATCAATTTCATTTATCAGACTTTAATATAAGAAATACTATTTTGCTTGAGGGTAAATCGTCAAAAGAAAAAGTAATTATTAGCACTGCTGATACTGCTGATGTAGTGCATTATAGTAATAATAAAGTTGTAATTGATACTAATTTAAGACATGATGGTTATTTAGTTTTGTTAGATGCTTTTTATCCAGGGTGGAAAATTTATGTTGATAATAAAGAAGCTCAAATAATCAAAGCAGATCTGATTTATAGAGCTGTAAAACTATCTTCAGGCAAACATAAAGTAGTATTTTTATTTGACCCTGTTTTATTGAAAATTGGTTTAGCAATTACAATAATAGGAATTATTTTATTAACAGGGCTATTGTTCAAGTATAAAGAAATAAAATGGAACTGATAAATTTGAATAAGGTGTGATTTTATTTATTGTTTTAACTATAATATTCCTTGCTGTTTTGAAATTTAGGAATACTTATGACGGAAGTTCATAAAAGTCAATTAATAAACCCTAGTTTTTCTGAACTTGGATACATACAAGTCTATACAGGTGATGGTAAAGGCAAAACAACTGCTGCTTTAGGGCTTACAATGAGGGCTTTAGGTAGGGGCTGGAATGTCATGATTATCATGTTTGCTAAAGGTGGGGATGACTATGGTGAATTATATTCTTTTAAATCTCATCCGGTTTTTGGTAAACAATTAGAAATTGTCCCAGCTGGCCTTAATAGAATTATTTATTCTTTTAATGTTAATGATGAAGATCGTATAGAAATAACTAATGGCTGGGAAATTGCTAAACGGGCTGCGAATTCTGGTGATTATAATATGATTATTATGGATGAAGTTAATATAGCTATTGATCTGGGGTTAATTGATCTTGATGAAATGATAGAATTCTTAAAAAACAAGCCAAAGCAATTAGAAATTGTTTTAACGGGTAGACGTGCACATGAAAAAATAATAGAGTTGGCTCATCTGGTTTCAGAAATAAGGCCTATAAAGCATTATTGGGATATAGGTGTTGTAGCAAGAGAAGGAATAGAATATTAACAATAGATAAGAATGAGTGATACTGTTAATTTAATTACTCAGTCTTATGATAAGAACTTTAGAACTTCTTCATCTTTAATAAATAAAGCTTTAGAATATTCATAAGTTCTTCTATCACCCTTCCTTCGGCTGGCAGTATCTGATCTGCCATTGTTAATATCCTCATTATTATTAGATGATAGTTCTCTTCTATCCTGGTCTGATCTTCTGTTAAAGTTTCTGGTATCAATTTTTATATTATTTATGCCGAGTTCATTTTCTAAAAGACTTTCAAAGCCTTTAAATTTCTTATCAAGAATAATTGGAACAGGATTTAATTCAAGGGCTTCTTTTAAGACTTCTTTAATATTTTCTTTAGTATCAATTAATTGTTCTTCAATGTTACTTTCTTTATTAGTATTTTCACCACTTAAGTTTGACTTGTTTATAGATATTAACTGGCTTTTGAGTTTATTTATTTTGTTTAAATCTTCTAATGCGTTGCTATTTGATGAAGAGAAATTCGGTATATTCTCATTTTTATTCTTCTCTTCAGCATGTTTGATTATGGTAGCAAGGTTTGTAAGAAAATCAGAAAGTTCGTTAATATTCTTTTTATTATCTTTCAGGTCTTCAATCATTATTTCAGATCCTTTTACCTGAACATTTGCATCAAATTTTACGTTATCAGCATTGTGAGTTCTTAAATCTGCGTCAGATTTTAAAACCATTGCACTGGCGATTTCGTATAAAGCATCTTCAGAAATTTTTTCTGCATCAAAAGATCTTTTGCGGGCTGATTCTTTTATTTCAGTTGTATCAATTTTTTCAGATGCTTTAATTTCTTTTGTTTCAGTATGCTTATGTTTTTCTTCTGCTGCCGATTTTTTTTCACTCTTTTTTTCCTCAATTAATTCATCTGTTGATTGGTTTGAGCTCTGGTTTTCTTTAACAACTGTTTCGCTTTTCGTAATTTCAGTTTGATGATAATTAACTTGAGACTGGTCGTTTTGTAGACTACTGGTATATTGTTCTTTAGCAGCAGCAAAAGTTTTAATAGCAACTGTTCCTAATAAGCCTGATTTTATAGATGTTGTATTTGTTTTGTTTGAAGAGTCTTCCTGCTCTGCTTGGTTAGTTTGTGCTTTATCGCTTTTTATAGATTGAATGTTTGAATTGGCAATATTAACTTGCTGCATATTTTCCAGCATAGATTTATTGATGTTTGAAGATTCATTTCTTGAAGTATCTGCAGCGACAGCAAAAGACTTAATAATTTTTTCTGAGTTTGTTCTGTCAAATTCAGCTTTAGAGATTTCATTTTCATTTTCCATTTCTCTAGTTTCAGCTCTATATGCTTCTCTTTCAGCATTCATGGCATCAACTTCGGCAATCCATGCTGCACATTGTGCGCTAATAGCCTCCTGTGCTGCTATAATAGCAGAGGTTTGTGCTTGTTCGGCTTTATGCATAGCATCTAATACGTTACTCATAGCGGTAAATGCATCACACATGGCAAGCCATGCATCCTTGTTAGCAAGATAAGCTGCATATTTTGATGCTGTAACACTTCTTTGAACCCAGTCAATACCAACCATATTTATCTTTAAGTCGTTCAATTTTTGACCTAAAGTATATTTAAAGTTATCCAATAGTTTATTTTGGCTGGTATTAAATGAACCTAACATAACAATTAAATACTATTTCCTATATTGCCCCACAATTTATTGGTGTAAATAGAATATCCCGTATAGTTATAAAAACAACCATTGTTGTTAAATTGTTATCAATTTATATAACTGTTAAATATTTTTTACATAAAACAAAACATAAGTAGTCATCAAATAACATTTTTCAACTATACTTATCCTTGAAAGTAATCTATAGATTCCAGATTATAGAGGCAGGGGGGTTTTTGGGGGGGGGGGGGCCCAAAACCAAAAAAAAAAAAAAAAAAAAAAAAAAATATATTTTTGTGT
>JBFMGH010000431.1:0-3950 GCA_040752795.1 Cyanobacteriota bacterium | reverse complement strand
CGCAGCAGGCAAAACACCCTATAATAATTTAAAGCCATATATCGTTTACTTTCGTGTATTGGCATAGTTAAATCGTTATAAGGATTATGTTATAAGTTTTTTAATATAACACTTTAGTGTTTGACTGTCAGCAGAGAACAATATCACGGAAAAAGTAATTAGTGGTACTTTTTTTTGAGAATTAAAATCATTTATATGTTGAAATTGTTTACAAAATTAATAAAATTATTAACAGAGTGGCAATTAAAATTTTTTTTCAATTTTTTATTAGTACTTGTGAAATTACGAACAATTTTTGTTAATGCTCGTCATAAACTAATCTAGCAATATTAGAAATAATAACTGGTAAAATTACCCTTAATAATAGAGCATAACGATGATAGTCTTAATTAGTAAAGGATAAAACAATTGATTTAATTTAGTTTAAAGGGGTTACAATAATTATTAAATAAAACCCGCTTAAAATTTTAACCCAACCTGTTTAATAATTAATCCATGTGGTTGATGAAATTAAACCCTCAAGTAGTAGAAAATTTATTTATTGCTTATCCGGTTAAAGTTTTATCCCCTGCAGAAAATAGAAGGAGTATGATATGAGTTTCTTGAAGAGTGCATTATGTTTTATAGTAGCCGCATTTATTTTTTCTTTAGTCAGTGCACCTGGTATAGCTTCAACACCTATAGTGAATCTTAAAACTAACCCTAATGGTGAAAAAAATGTTAATGCTTCAATTATTATTAACGCACCTACCAATGTTGTATGGGGCATAGTTACTGACTACAATAATTTTACCAGTTTTTTGCCTGGCATTAAACAGTTTACAATAACTCAAAATGCAGGAAGTAATAAAAAAGTTAATATGAAGATAGATTTATCAAGATTAATGAGGGCTTTTAATTGCCAGGTAAATCTGAATGAAAATTCAAGCGCTAAATCAGTTGTGATGACAAGAACCAGTGGAGATTTTAACTCACTCAAATTGTCTTTTAGCATTAAACCACTTGATAATGGTACAAAAACAATGCTTAATTATATTGTTAATGTTGATCATGGCAATGGTATCCCAAGTGGTTTTGCAAATAAAGCTTTAACTTCTAATGCTTCTAAGATGCTAACTGCAATTGATAGTTTAGCAATTAAAAAGTATTCATCTCAAAAATTAGCCAGTAAATAGCAATTAAAGTATCATACTCGTAAATTCACCACAGTGACTTTTAAGGTCACTTTTTTATTTGAATAAAATTGTCTGTAAAGAAGGCAATGTAAGGTATACAATCAGAATTATAAATTCTTTAATGCAAAATTACAGTGTGCACAGAGTGTTTAATTTATCTTATCCAGATATTTATCGGTTAAAGAAAATAACTCATCCAGTCTTTGTAGGTCAGTAATATACAAATAACCGATTAATGCTTCAAGGCTGGTGCTGAGTCTGTGAACAGCTTGATCCTTTTTTTTTGATACTGTTATATTTGTATTTCTAGCTCTTCTAATAATATTAAGTTCGTTTTCTGTTAAATAGGGTTTCAGGTAATCAAGAAGGTTAGCATGAAATTGTGAATTAACAAGATTTGTTGTTGTTTCGTGCAGAACAGATATTGATTTTGTTGAAAATATTAATTTTCTTCTTATATACAATTCATAGACTGCATCACCAAGGTGAGCCAGCATATTTAGTGGTATAGAATTAATATCTATATCATTATTTTTCCAGTTCCCAGGTAGTAGTTCCATCTTTATTATCTTTAAGTATTATGTTTAACTCTTTTAATCTATCTCTAACGTTATCAGAAAGTGCCCAGTTTTTATCCTGACGGGCTTTAGTTCTTATGTCAATAAGAATATCAACTAACTGATTTATTAATGAATTATCAAGTAAATCTTCTTCCTCTTCTTCAAAAGAAAAGCCAAGGACAGTGGCTAATCTTTCAAGAATAACAGTTTCCAGCATCATTATGTTTGGTATATCCGTATCAATATTTTTTCCATAAATAATTGAATTTTTATTTTTTTGAATCATTGATGCAAGATCAAATAGTATTGCCAAAGCTTTTGAAGTGTTAAAATCATTATCCATTGAAACAATAAATTCTTTTATACGCCAGGCAATAGATGAAAACTCCTGTTTTGCCCAGGGAGATTGAGAACATATAATATCAATACAAAACTTGTTAGCAAATTCAGGAAAATCTTCTTTGATTTTTTCAAGATTATCAGAAGCAAGAAGTTTGGTTATTAGTTCATTGGCTACGTTATCTACCGCTTCTTTTTTAATCTTACACCCTTCAAGTTGTTTTTTAGCTTCTTTTAAGGTATTCTGTATTTTTTTAATACCTTTTTTAGCTGAACTTAAAGCTTCATGTCTGAAATCTACAGGCATTCTATAGTGATTAGTTAATATGAATAATCTAATTGTATTACTATCAAAGTTCTCAGCTAATTCTTTTATAGTTTTAAAGTTATCAAGAGACTTAGACATTTTTTCAGAATCAACATTAACAAAACCATTGTGCATCCAGTAGTTGACAAACTTTTTACCGGTGTAAGATTCTGATTGAGCTCTTTCATTTTCATGATGTGGGAATGAAAGATCCAGTCCTCCAGCGTGAATATCAATTGTTTCTCCCATCAATTTGTGGATCATAACACAACATTCAGTATGCCATCCTGGTCTGCCTTTTCCCCATGGGCTATCCCAATGAAGTTCGGTTTTGTCAACAGATTTCCACAGGGCAAAATCCAGAGGGTTTTCTTTGCGTTCATCTGTTTTAACTCTTGCACCACTTATAAGATCTTCAAGGTTCTGGTGGCTAAGAACACCATAATCTTTAAAGCTCTCTACCCTAAAGAATACATCACCATCTTTGATATAAGCATGGTCTTTTTTTATTAAGTTTTGAGCAAATTCAATCATGTCGTTAATGTATTCAGTAGCTTTAGGCTCATAAGTAGGTTTTTCTACATTGATACTAGCCATGTCATTTTCAAATTCTAAAATAAATTTTTCAGCAATCTTTTCTGGTAAAGTATTATGTTCTTTTGCCCTGTTAATTATTTTGTCATCGACATCTGTAATATTCCTGATGTATTGTAATTCGTAGCCCCTGAATTTTAAATAGCGGGTAACTACATCCCATATTATGTAACAGCGGGCATGTCCAAGGTGAGCATGATCATAAACTGTAGGACCGCATACATATATTTTAACCTTATTTGGTTCAACAGGTTTAAATTCTTCCAGTTGTCTTGTGAAAGTATTGTAAAGTTTTAGTTGTGACATTTTTTCTACCTATAGCTACTGAAATTACAATCAACATTATACAACTAACAAAAAGACTTATGCATAAGTGTATAAAATCTCTAAAGACATATTTATATCTACAATAGATACGAAAAAGAACTCAGGAACATAATAAAGTGAGGTTGTTTAAATCTGATAATTTATAAAAAATGAAATGTGTTCAGGTCAGGATATAAGAAAGTATAGCTTTGAATCAATTTCTTTTTTATTGATAATTAAATATCACTATAGTATTATTTAACGCATTGAGCAAATATAGGGTATTTTATGAATTCAATTGCTCAATTTAAGGAGTAAATTACATGAAAAAGAATATAATTTCTGTTTTAATCGTATTATTAGTTGTTATAGCTTTACCATCATGTAAAAAACTTGAAGAAAGCTATACATCAGGTACAGAACAAATGACTGCAGACCAGTTATTTGATCAGGGCAAATATGAAGAAGCTATCAAAGAGTATCAAAAAGCTATTGATACAGATGCGGATGGTGTTCTTCATTTAAAACTTGCAAGAGCTTATGAAAAAATTGGTAAAATTGAGCTTGCACTTGAAAACTACAAAATAGCTAAAGAGATTTCGGATTTCCTTACTAATGATGCAAATAATAAGATTGAAGAATTAGAGAAAATTAAAGAAATTCAGAATG
>JBFMGH010000430.1:0-5563 GCA_040752795.1 Cyanobacteriota bacterium | reverse complement strand
CGCCCGGCCCCCACAAAAACACCCCCTGCCTCTATAATCTGGAATCTATAGATTACTTTTAAGGATAAGTATAAGACTTTATGGTGATACGAGTTTCAATCTATATACTGACAAAATAATCTCTTAATTACATTAAACTGTTTATATAGAGTTAAATTCAGGAGATTAAATATGGTTTTAATAGATTCAAATAATAATGACCAAACCTGTTTAACATCTGACAATAGGAAAGAAATAATAAATTATTTTGGTGAAATTAATAAAAGTTTTGGTGAAAAAGATTTAAATACTGGTAATTATTCTCATGTAAATAAAAGTTGTTTATTAAACTATTTTTCTTGTTTATTAATTTAGGTTTTTTATAACAACATTCTCTAAAGCCTTTTAGGTTCATTAATTTTATCCCATATAGTAAGTGATCTTTTTTGATGGTGCGTATTTTCTTCCAATTTTGTTATTTTGTCATTTAGTTTGTCAATTTCTTTGTCTTTGTCATTAATTATTTTGTCAAGCTCTTCTATTTTTTTGTCACCTATATTCTTCTCTGTTTCCCTCACTGCTAGTTGGGTTCTTAGCTTATTATTGTCAGCTGACAAAGTCTCTATGACAAAGTTTAGATTGTCAATATTTTTTTGTAATTTTTCATTATTTTGCTTCAGTGTTAAAATTGTTTCATCCTTAGCAGCTTCTATTTTATTTGCCATTTCTTCAATTGTATTTATTGAACTCTGAAATACCTGTAGTTCATATCTAATGTTTGAACTCTCTTCAATTATTTCAGCTTCTTTATAAATTTTGTCAGGTTTTTCAGAAACATTCTCAAATTTTTTGTCATTGCTGTCACCTGTGTTAAAAGTGACAAAATTATCATCAACAGAATTTTGATTATCTTCAACAATAACGTGGTTAATGCCATTTATTTCAGTTATTTTTAATTTTCCTTTTCTTGCAGCTCTGTAAACTGAACTTAAGCTCTGACTGGTTCTATCAGAAAACTGCTTAAAAGTCTCGTATCTAACCACTTTGTCACCCCTTTTTCAATCCTGACAAATATGAAAATAAGCTCTTTGTCTTAACATTGTCAAACTTATCACTAGATTTCAACAAAATCAAGTAGTAAACTCATATGTTGTTAAACAAATAAATAGACTCCTACCATAATAGTAGAAGCCCTTTTTTCGCTGTTTTATTTTAGCTTCTCCATTTGGTAGTGTCAAGTTTTATCCATAGAGGAGGGGTTTTTTATGGGTGCTGTTTTGAGCAGTAATTTTTCTCATGAATTAATGTCTTATCAACATATTCACGGAATTATGCTTTTTAATTTAAACAAAATTGCTTTCGAGCGGAATTTATCAAATTATGAGTACAGATTGTTAGGTGTTTTGATAACATACTGGAATAAAAAGCAAGAGAAGGCTTTTCCAACGTTTGATTTATTAGCAAAAACATGTAAAATGAGTAAATCTACTGTTGTTAAAACACTTGATTTTCTTGCTGATAAAAAATTATTAGTTATAACAAAGCAAAAGGGATCCAGAAATAATTATTTTTTTAGTTCTATTTTATTTTTGAATCCCGGTACTCATTGTAAAACTAAACCAAGTACTTCATGCAAAACTAGTAACATAAATAGAACAAATGAATTAGAATCATAAAAAATGATGCTTTTAAAAATGATTCCAATTACAACAACTTAAAACTCTAGGAATTTAAACAGTAAACCTAAGTAGTTTAAAAAGTTATGATAAAATTTTTTTGAGGTTTCGTGGAGTATTATGTAAAATGCATAAACTAGGTTTAGTTATTTGATGATTTAAATAGGAGAAAAATATGTCAAATGAACAAAGAAGAATATTAGGGGAAGATACGGTTGAAGTTACAGAAACTATTTCTCCAGAAGGATATTTTTCCAGAGTAAAAAATGCTTTTGGTGGTATATTGTTTGGTTTTTTATTATTTATAGCAGCCTTTATAGTTCTATTTTGGAATGAATGGAGAGCTGATATTGGCGCTATAGCAGAAACCGCTGTTGAAATAAAAGCAGATGCTGCTGCTAGTTCGGAACATGAAAATATGTTGGTATCTTTAACAGGGCCATTAACTACAGAAGAAAATATTAGTGATGATATGTTTTTAAAAGAAGGTAATTTTTTGGGACTTAAAAGAAAAGTTGAGATGTATGCCTGGGTTGAAGATGCTGATACACAACAAAACAAAAATAAGAATGGAACAACTACAAAAAAAACTACTTACAGATATTCAAAAAAATGGGTCTTGAATCCTGCTAAAACAGGTAGTTTTAATAAGCCAGAAGGACATGAAAATCCTCCTGAAAAAACAATCCCTGATACGGAAGTTAAATCCTCACAAGCTAAAATAGGCTTGTATAATATTGATTTAAATAAAACTGGTGTACCAGGATATAAAAAAATTGATTTAACCAATGAAGTTTTAAAGACTGAAATGTTAGCACCATCCACACCAGTACCACCTCAGACACAAACTATACAGGGAAATATGTTAACAACTACAATACCAAAACCTGTTAACTATAATAATCCAGTATTAACTGGTGGTTATTTGTTTCAGGGCACAGGAACGCTGGTTAATCCTAATGTAGGTGATATGAGAATATCATTTGAATCTTCAACACCAGGTGTGACTGTTACTATGATTGGTAAATTAAATGGCGATACTATAGATGAATTTAAGGATGAACATAATAACAAAGTATTTAGTCTTACAATTGGCAGCAAAGAGCAGGCGGTTGAAGGCATGAAAGCTGCTCATCAAGCTTGGACCTGGGGCCTGAGGGTTGCAGGATTCTTTATGATGGTTATTGGTTTAAATATGATTTTTGCTCCTATTAGTGCTGTTTTGAGCTTTTTGCCATTTATTGGTAATTTTTCTAAATCTTTAATAGGTACAATAATTTTAGTTGTATCTATAGTTCTGTCATTGTTAACTATTGGTATATCACTATTAATACAAAATATTGTATTGCTAATATTGCTATGTGTTATGATCTTTTTACTTGTTGTAGGAGTTTTTGTAACAGCATTAATAATGATTAAGAAGTATTCAAAACAAACTTAAAAGGTATCAAGTAAACTAAAAACCCTCTTCTACATGGTTATGAAGGGGGTTTTATTAATAAATATCTTTTGCAATTTTGCGATTTAAGGTTTTTTTAAAATCAGGACAGGTTTCAGCATATTTTTTTATAGCTTCTTTCACGCCATTTAAAAGATTATATTGATCAACTTCAAGTACTTTTTCAGGGTATTTTTTCAGAAGGGTTTTTAGTTTTTTATCATCTCCAACTATAATGCTAATTAAAGGTAATTTATCTGGTGGTGCAATATCACTATATGAGTCAGGATCTAACATGGACATATCATTTGAGCCATTGCCAGCAACAATAACCAGGTCATTTTCTTTAATAGCCCTTTCCAAAGCCTTTTTAACGTCATAAACTTTGTCAAGAGGCTTGTTGTTAATCTTTGGCTTGATAATGATAGAAGGTCCATTGGAATTTTCAGGATCATGATCAACAAAAGTTAAGTCATAGGAAATTTTTCTTGAGTCAAGCTTATTTTTAATTGCTTCTATAATTGAATCTTGAACGCCTTTGGCTGCATTATTAGGAGGCAGCCCAATATAAGAGCTAAGATCACCATCCTGCCTGACAAAAGCTACCCATGGGTTATTAAATCTTTCGTTAACAAGATTCCAGAAATGTAAATAAGACTTAGATCCATAGTCACCGTAGCCACTAGGTGCAACTACAATAGGGAAATCCCATTCTTCTAATGTTTCTAAAATAACTGATTTAATGTAACTACTATCCCAATTTGTTATCTTGTTAATTTCTTGTATTTTTTTCTGATCAACATGGTTAACAGAAGGCCAATCAGATTCTAATTTGTTATCAGGATTAGGTGCATTTTTAGATTTTAGGAATACATCTCCACCATTTTTAATTACCAGTCTACTGGGCACAACCCAATCCAGGCCGGATTGTTTTAAAAGGTTTAAATAATGTCTATATTCACCCCTGTTTCTTCCTGTTGTAATGTTTAATTCTACTTCATCAGTAAATTTTTTAATAAATTGATTAAGGCTTTCAAAAGCTTTTCGTAGCTGTTTAAAATTTTCAGAGTTATGTTTTTCTGGTTTTAAAATATTCTGATCCGCGTCAGGAAAGTAAGTACCATCACTATCAAACCACAAATGCACTTTGGATTGTCCAAAGCTTACATTATCATTAAAATTCTGTTTGAAAGGTTTGTTAATTTTTGAAATATGCATACTTTTTAATTCATTAAACTAGTCAATTATTTAAAAATCCCTGATAAAAATTGTTGTCATTAGAAGAGAGTTTTAGATACTTTTATTAACAATATATTTATTTTTATATAATAAAGTCTATAACATTATTTTTAATAATAAAAAATTAAAAGTGTAAAAAATATTATTATAAGAAATGTTTCCCTAAAACAGAAATAGGTTTTAAAATATCAAAAAAAGGGAATAAAATACACAGGTGGAAGGCTTAAACTTATTCTTTTTTTCTTCAATGGAGTTGTTAAAGGATTTTTCTGAAAGTTGGCTATATAAGAGTTTAATTTCTAAGCATTTTATTATGAGATATTTTGAAACTGAGGCTTGCTTAAATTCTCTAATATTGCATTATAGGCTATTAAAAAGCACTAACCAGATATGGAGACAGGAAAGATTATCAAAGTTAGTTGTTAGGGGGATAGTATGTTTAAGAACGGATTCAAACGTATACAAAAGCTTGATTTAATGCATATGGCAAAATTATTTACCTGTTTTGCTTTTGCTTCAACAGTATATATGAGTCCTGTTTTTGGACAACAAATTATATTGGATGGCAATACTGATACAAATATTAGTATTAACGCTAATATAACAAATGTTTCAACTAAAACAATTTATAATAACAATGCCTTTAATTCATTTCACAGATTGAATGTTGATAAAGGCAATACGGTTAATTTAATTGTTCCATCAAATGCTAATAACCTTATAAATCTTATTCATTCAGAAAAAAGTAATATTAATGGGATCTTAAATTCAATAAAAAATGGTCAGGTTGGAGGAAACATATTTTTAGTAAACCCTTATGGAATAACAGTAGGTTCACAGGGCGTAATAAATGTTGGAAGCTTAACTGCAGTTACTCCTACAACTGGATTTATGAATAAATTTTTTAAATCCAAGGGCAATCTTAATATTGATTCAGTAAACACCTTATTATCAGGCAATGCCCCAATAAGGTCTAATGCTGTTATTGAAATAAATGGTAAAATTAGAGCTTTGGAAAATGTTAAACTTGATGCAGGAAGTATTTATAATTATGGTGAAATTTCTAATACCTTAAATGATAAGAGTGAAGAAATATCTATAGCTGATATTGTAAATATAACATCCTCAAAAGAAGCTTCTGAAGCTATCTTGACAAATGGCGAAATCATTTTAAAAGCTACTAATGATGTTATTACTTCCGGACAAATTAAGTCAACTGGAAATACCAATA
>JBFMGH010000429.1:0-9888 GCA_040752795.1 Cyanobacteriota bacterium | reverse complement strand
CCACCATGGCAGCAGAATTTCTATTGATGAAGAATATTTAAATTTAACCAGCCCTGAAGTAGTAATTATTTCAGCCAATAATAAAAAACATCCTCATAAAGATACTATCAATTTACTAACAAACAAAAATATGAAAACCTATATTACCGGCAAAAATGGTGCTATAAGCATTAGAGTTGATGAAAGTAATTATGAAATAAATACTTTTAATAAAAACTAATTATTATATTTTAGTACAATGTCCAGTAGCTATAGAATTTTTACCAAATATATAATACATTATCTCTATAACAAAAGAGCTCTACATAACTTATGTTTTATAATGTACCAAAGATCATGCACTAATGAAGAAAATATTTCTTTGCTATCTTAGTTCTTTTAAGAATTTATACTGTTAGGTATAAGTCTTAGTAAATAATTAGTACCATATATTTACAAGTGTTTCTGAAGAATCAATTGTGAGAATATATTTAGTTTTTCTTGTAAAGAAAAAAGTGATCAAATTTTAAATAGTATATTAATGCTGAAAACATTTTGCTATAATAAATTTGGGTGGCATTCTAATTAATTTTGAACTTTATCTTTTTTAAATTTTAATCTTATTCTTGAGTGTCACCCACTTTCATTTGTTCAAAATGTTTTTAGCTTCAATATTAAAACTCAGCACAGGCACTTTCATATAATAGGTCTGCAATGTTACGTTGCATGTCTGTAAAATATTCATTTATAGAGTATACTTTATTACTTTTTTCTGAAGTTTCTTTGTTACCAGTCTTACCATTTTCAAATACATACCAGTGATCTTTAATGTGCTCTGTTTCAGAAGTTAAACAGTTTGTTTTAACTTTTATAATAGTCTCTTTAACTTTTTTATCATCTTTAAGTATTTGCAAAACAATGTTATAAGATAATACTTTTTCTTTATCTTTTAATTTTTTAACGGTTGAAGGTTCATAACAATATTGTTCAATATAAAAAGAACTGTTTTCTTCGTAGTTTCTTTCACCAACACAGGTAAGTTGCCTGTCTGATGGCTTATCAGGATTTGAACATGCTGTCAGACTTACAAAAATAGTAACTACACTTAATAATAACAACCGGCTAATCATTAATTTCTCCTGCAGACTTTAACAAATAAAGACTTTTGCAAATCAGGTTTATTAACCCCGATACCATTTCTCTATTTCCTTAATTGTTTTGAGTATTGATAGATTTATGCATAAGTCTTAAATAAATAATAATTATAATGCTAAGATTTTTCAAGATTTTCTAACAAAAAGGCAATTTTTGATATTTTTGTATTTTATCTAAATATAAAATTGAGGTCTAATAAAAATGCTTACTAATCTTTCTCCAGCAAATAAAAATAGTTTTAAAGGCTTTCAGAATTCTTACCCCCTGCAAAGTCAACCCCAGATTTATTTCAAGGGTTTTAATAATGATAGTTTGCGTTCAGATCAAATTTCTACAAATGTGTTAAAAGCATACTATCTTTCAAAACCTACTTTTAAGGGCAATGATTCTCTTAACAAAAATCTTGAAATAGCCAGAGAAACCGTTGATTATGTTAAAAGCTTAAATCTTATTTCCAGCACTGAGCTTGAATTAAAAGGTCAACTTAGAGGAGAAGATCACGAAAATTATCAAACCTCTATTCAAAATAGAATGTTTCTAGACAGAAAAAGAAGAAACCTGCCCATTAATGAATTTATTTCTAAAACAGTAGAAATGGCACCATTATTACATACAGGTAACTGTGCTGAGCAAGCAATTATTGCGGCTCATTATTTAAAGGAAACTAAAGGTATAAATAATTTTGCACTAATAGCTGCTATAGAAGTATCTGAACCAGAAGCTTTCAAAGATAATCCTTTAAAATATGGCTATAACGCCAATAACCATGTATTTGTTGTAATGGATCTGGCTCCTGATGCTATTTTAAATGATCCATCTACCTGGGGTAAAAATGCTGTTATTGTTGATCCATGGGGTAAGATTGTTGCACCTGCTAATAATAGCGACCCTCAAAATAACGGGGTAGAAAAAGTAAAATCTTTACCTATTTATAAAGCCAGCAGGGTTCAATTTATGAACTATGCTCCATTTATTGATCCTTCTAAAGATAGTGATTCTTCATATAACTGGGAAAACTATCAAAAAAATCTTGTTTGAAGATTATTTTAAATTTCTGTTCATAATTAATAGCAGACTGCTCCTGTTTAAATTATAATTTCCATTGTTTAAAGGATTCAACAATGGAAATTCAGACTGAAAATATACCTGTATCAAGAGAAATAATTGATCAGCATGGTATAAAACCTGAAGAATATGCAAATATAATTACACTACTGGACAGACATCCGAATATCAATGAATTAGGAATGTTTTCAGTAATGTGGTCTGAACATTGCAGTTATAAAAGTTCCAAAAAGCTTTTAGAACAATTCCCTACCTGCTCTGAAAATGTTATATGTGGCCCCGGTGAAAATGCAGGAGTAATAGATATAGGGAATGACATATATGTAGTTTTTAAAGTAGAGAGCCACAACCACCCAACAGCAGTTGAACCATTTCATGGTGCTGCTACAGGCGTAGGTGGCATTTTAAGAGACATCTTTACTATGGGCGCAAGGCCTCTAGCTAATTTAAATTCTTTACGCTTTGGTAATTTAAGCTCAAAGAAAAACAGATACTTGTTTTCTAGTGCAGTTGCTGGTATTGGCTGGTATGGTAATTGTGTGGGTGTGCCAACTGTTGGTGGCGAATGCTACTTTGATGAGTGTTTTTCTGCTAATCCACTGGTTAATGCTCTAACTATTGGCATTATTTATGATAAAAAAATTATCAAATCTGCTGCCAAAGGGCCCGGTAATTCAGTATTATATGTTGGTAACACTACTGGAAGAGATGGAATGGCTGGAGCTACTTTTGCAAGCAGAGAATTAAATACTGAAACCAATAAAGACAGACCAGCTATTCAGGTTGGTGACCCCTTCACGGGTAAATTATTAATAGAAAGCTGCCTTGAAGCTTTTCAGACCAATTTTGTTATTGCCTGTCAAGACATGGGCGCAGCAGGCTTAACATGTTCAATGTCTGAAATGGCTTCTAAAGGTGGTGTTGGCATAACGCTTGATCTTGATCTTATACCAACCCGTGGAGATAATATTTTGCCTTATGAATATCTGCTTTCAGAATCTCAAGAAAGAATGCTACTTATAGTTAAACCTGAAAATGAAAAACATATTATCGATATATTTAATAAATGGGGTCTTGAGGCAGTTAAGGCTGGAGTTGTTACAGATGATAAAAACATTGTAGTTTATCATAAAGGCAAACAAGTTGTTAATTTGCCGGTAGATATACTGGTTAAAAATATTCCTGATTGTTTTCTTCAGACAAAAATTCCTGAATATTACATTAAAAACAAAGCCCAAGATATTTATAATATTGAGGATATATGCCCCGAAAACATTGAAACTGTTTTATTAAAAATTTTATCTTCCCACAACATCTGTTCCAGAGAATGGTTATTTAATCAATATGATAGACAGGTTCAAAATAATTCCATTTTACATTCATATCATCATACAGGTTCTGTTATAAGAATAAGAGATAAAAATGGTATACCAACACGTAAAGGAATTGCAGTAAGCATGGATTGTAATTCCAGATATTGCTATCTTGATCCATATAAAGGAGCTGTTTTAGCTGTTGCAGAATCTGCCAGAAACATTGCGGTAACCGGAGCAAAACCTATAGCAATAACTAATAATCTAAATTTTGCTAATCCTGAAAAGCCAGAGATTTTCTGGCAGCTATCTGAAGCATGTAAAGGTATTAAAGATGCCTGTGAAGCATTTAATATTTGTGTTACAGGTGGTAATGTCAGTTTATACAATGAAAGTAAAGATATTCCTATTTACCCTACACCGGTAATAGGTATGGTAGGAATAATAGATGATATTGACCTTGCTATTACCCCTGCTTTTAAAAATGCAGGTGATTTATTAATTCTTATTGGTGAGACAGGGGAAGATATTAGTGGATCAGAATATTTATATATTGAACACAAACAAATATCAGGATCACTTTCTGAAGTTAACTTCAGGCACGAAATAAGCCTTCATGAATTTTTAATAGACTCAAATATCAATAAATTAATTCAATCAAGCATAGATATTTCTGAGGGAGGCTTATTAACTGCTATATGTGAGTCAGCAATTAAAGGAAACCTTGGAGTTAAATTAAATAATAAAATACTTCAATTAACTTCCAGAATTGACTCTTCATTATTTGGAGAAACTGCAGGAAGAATTTTAATTACAATTTCTCCTGAATATTCTGATAAAATTAAATCTAAACTTGAACAATATGATTTAAAGTATAATATCATTGGCAAAGTTCAAGCTGAATTAATTGAAATAGAAAATTCTCCAGTCAAAATTAGTGTGCAAAAGGCTAAAAACACATGGGAATCAGCTCTACCATCAATAATGACAAATTAGACAAACCTGAAGAAGCCTGTGGCGTGTTTGGAATATTAGCCCCCGGAAAAGAGGTAGCTAAAACAGCCTATTATGGTTTAATGGCTTTACAACACAGAGGCCAGGAAAGTGCTGGTATTATCTCTTTTGATTTTAATTATTTTAGATATCATAAAGAAATGGGTCTTGTTCATGAAGTTTTTAATGAAAAAAACCTTGAACAACTTAATGGTAATATAGCTATTGCACATACAAGATATTCAACAATGGGTTTGAGCAATTTAGACAATGCACAGCCTTATATAAAAAGTACTTTAAATGGCTCTATAGCCCTGGCTCATAACGGTAATCTGGTTAATGCTGTTGATTTAAGAAAAGAACTAACTCAAAAAGGTATAAAACTAACTACAACTTCTGATAGTGAAATTATAACAAATCTTATTGTTGAGAATATTAATAATGGTTTATGTATTGAAAATTCTTTAACTGAAGCTTTAAATAAATGTGTTGGGGCTTTTTCAATAGTTATAGGAACAAAAGATTATTTAATTGCTGCTAAAGATCCTTATGGAATAAGACCCCTTTGTCTGGGGGTAACTGTTGGTGGTGATATTGTTATAGCTTCAGAAACATGTTCTTTAGATATTATAAATGCAAACTTTGTTAGAGAAATTGAGCCCGGTGAGATCGTTATCATTGACTTAAACAAGAAGATAAGTTCTATTTATTACACTGAAAAAAGAAAAAATAATCTTTGTTTATTTGAAATTATCTATTTTGCAAGACCAGATAGTACTTTATATGGGAAAAGTGTTTATAATTACAGATTTAGTCTAGGACAGGAATTAGCTAAACTTTCACCTGTTGATGCTGATATAGTTATTCCTATACCTGACTCAGGCACAATTGCAGGCATAGGTTATTCCTATGCTTCTAAAATACCGATAGCTAAAGGTATGATAAAAAATAGAAATATTGGTAGAACTTTTATTCAACCTACTCAGGAAATAAGAGCACAGGGTATAAAGCTTAAATTAAACCCGATTAAAGATGTAATTAAGGATAAAAAGATTGTTGTTGTTGATGATTCAATTGTAAGAGGCAATACAAGTAAAAAAATTGTTGAATTACTCAGAAATAATGGTGCAAAAGAAGTTCATATGAGAATTTCTTCTGCTCCGATTAAATACCCCTGTTATTATGGAATAGATACAGATAATTCTGATCAGTTGATTGCTTCAGGTAAAAATATAAATGAAATAAATGATTATATAAAAGCTGATTCTTTAAGTTATTTAACTGTTCCATCAATGCTTAAAGTATGTAATAACTTATCATTTTGCAATGCCTGTTTTAGCGGAAAATATCCTATTGATTCAGTTAATTGCCACTTAATAAACAAATCTGTGTTTGAAAAAATTAACTTATAGTCAATAAATATGCTTAAACATACTTTTTTAAAGAGTGTATGATTTTCAATAATTATTACATTTATAATGAACGCATAAATAAAATAGACTTCAGAAAATAAAGGGTTCGGGTGTTATGCCCGCCTTCGGCGGGCATAACACCCTCATGATTTCCAGTTATGTCTCATAATTTCATGCGTTTACTATATCTATTTAAAACACTGAAGAGTATCTTTAAAATGAGAAAAAAATAACCGGGCTAATCATATACTCTAACTGCCCGGCAATCGAAGGGGTATAATTCAATTACATTATAGCACTGCTTTTTGTAAAAGGAATTTTGATTAATTTTATACTTATCTATTAGCTTTAATGTAGCCAGAAGCTTTTTATAACAAGCTTTCTAAGAATTTATTCTTTGTAAAGAGTTGTTAAATTATTACCATGCTCTTTGAAACTTGAATAATACTTTTAATCAAAAGTAGATAAAGATATTATTAAATTTCATTTTTATTCTATATCAATCCACAAAAGAAAACTATATATGGCTTTAAATTATTCTAGGGCCTCTATAATCTAGAATCTATAGATTACTTTCAAGGATCATTATATGTATAAATCTTAAATTGCAAAAAAAAGGTACTCTGATTGAGTACCATTATAAAAGCTTTAATAGGTAAGGTATGGATACGTTAAAACTTCATTATATTAAGAGCAAACTCGTTAAAACTAGCATATAAAGCTTCACCTTGTTCTGCTTTAAGAGATTGAGTAGTTATTTCGAGTTGCATTAATAATCTTTGCCTGACATCATCAGATATATTTGGATTTTCAAGATATTCTTTTATTGCTTCTACCTGAGTATTTAAATCTTCAACACGTTTTTGATGTAAAATGCCTTGACTATGGAATTGATCTGCTCTAATATCAGCAATTATTTGTCTGTCAGCACGTGGACAACCCATTAAATTATTCATTAAGTCGGCATTGTGTTGTGCATAATCTTCTTTTGCTTCAACTAATTTTTCTTCTAAAGCATTTTTCATATTAATTATAGCTTCTATTCTTGCTTTTATTGCTTGAGCTTCCGGGCTACTTGGGTTTACATTAGCTAATTGATTCATTAAAGCACCAGCAGCACTTAGAAGTCTATTTAGTTGAGATTTTATAGCATTCATTTTTTGCTCTGCATCCATTACACCAAGTGTTGCTTCAAGAGCTTGAGCTTGAGGACTATCTTCTGGATAAGTTTCTTTAAGATTTTTAATTAAAGCTTTTTCAACTTGTTGCAAAGCTTCTAAACGTTTTTGTATTTGTTGAGGATCTTGAACTTCTCCTGAAAATATCTGGTCTCTGGTTTCAGCAATTTGATTAAGTCTTTCGTGTATTTCCTGACGCATTTGAATTTTTTGTTGTTGCACAGGATCTACCTGAGGAAATAAAACACCCAAAATCAATTGGCCTATTATATCAAAATCTATACCGCCTCTGATGGTTGGGTTTATTATTTGATCCATTTGACTTAAACAATCTAAGAAATTTGTTTGTTGTGGTTGTTGATTTTGAGGATAACTTTGCTGGGCTCCGTTAATTATGTCAAAGCCTTGTTGTGCTGTTTGATCTACTAAACCATACATTGCATCTGGTCTGCAATAACTTTGCGAATAAAAGTTTACTGAAAAACTCATTTTCATATCTCCTGATAATATGTGTGTGCTCAAAAACTAAAATTGTGTGGAAAAGAAAAACAAAATATATCTCTTGTATATATAAAGTATATACTCATAACAAAATTGCCTGAAATTGGCATAATAATCCGGGATTTTTACAAATATACATATTAATTTTAAAACCTCTCAGACAAAAGGGATCCTTTTTATACCAGCAACAAAATATGGAATACAAAAGGGTTACAAACTTTTAGTCCGGATTTTAAACTAACATGTAACATTTGAATAATAATTTGAATAATCTTAATAACATTTTTACATGTTTGGTTTATAATGCGATCACAAGTGAGAGGCAAGAGAGTATGAAGCTAAATAATAGTATAGTAATTAACAGTTACGCAAAAATACCATGTTGTGATAAGAACATTGCTTCAAAACCAGATACAACAACTTTAAGAGAACATACTGCTGTAAAAGATATTCCATCTTTTGCCTGGAAAGCTAATATGCTGCCTTTTGGTTCTATAAAGCTTTCTGTAAATGACTTTAAAACCAAAATGCAATCTAAAATTGATAATATCAGAGCAGGTTCACACAAAAGAAAAACTATTGATAAAGCTGAACTCTATAAACAAAAAGAAAATGCCATTAAAAATATTTCCGGGCCACTTTTATTAGAATGTCCTGATATTCCTGAAGCTGATCTTAAAGCCTTAAATGAAGAGTTTGCCAGAGTTAAGTCTGCTGATGATCTACATAAGTTAATGGATGATCCCAGAATACCTTCAGATAAAATGATTATTATTACTGAACCATATACTGAAAACTATGCTAAATTTATGAAAGAAGTTGTAAAGGGTAATGCTACTAACAATGTAGAAAAAGCTACGGCAATTGTCGAAGCTGCTTCTAAAGCAATGCAAGGGGATAATATTGAATTACCAGAAATTGTTATTAAAGTAAGTCATAAAGAATTTGTTCAAAACATCATTGACTTCATTAAAGATGGTAATGAATATAGTCCTTCTGGGTTTATTAATAGCCCTTATTTTAATATTAAATGGGGCGAAAAGAATGAACTCACTATAGATTTACTTAAACCCGTTTACGAAAGATAAATCAGGGAATAACTTTTTTCAGGGGAAAATGCTTCAAAAGCTTAACATAGTTATTGGGAGAGACTATAATAGTTTTTCTAAAAGAAATAATAAGGCTTTTAATGCTAATAAGCCTGAATTTAAGATTTTAAAGAAAGATACCATTTCCTTCGGATCTGAAAAAATAACAACAAATGATCCTTATAAAAACATTAATTCTATTGCTGGCGAATATTTTAAAAAGCTTAAATTGAGCCTGGAAACTGGATTGGAATTTTTAAAAACTAAAGTGAAAAAATTAGAAATTACTTACCTGGACGGAAACTATTCTTATGCTGGTATTGCAAGAATTATAGCAGGAGATACCCCTGGAAACCCTGGGTATAAAATTGAAATAAGCGCGGATAATAAAAAGTGGTTTGAATCTGCCCTTCACGAAGGATACCATATTTTACAGTTTGAAAATGATAACAATGAAGATTTTGTTCGAGTTCAAAAAACTATTGCTATGAATGAAAATTTATCTCCTGAATTTAAAGATAAATATGAAAAATTAACTGAAATATTTGTAAATCAAGTGTTTTTAAAAACCTTCGTGAAAACTTTTAACAAAATAAGAACCGATATAATTCAATCTTTAAACTCCAGTAACATCAAGAAAATTGAAGATTTTAAACAGGGTAAAATATTTGATAATAAAGATAGTCTCTCGCTAACAGATTATAATACATGGTTTGCTAAATTACCTGATTCAAATTGCCTGAAATATTTAATTTCTTTGACCACAATTGAAATTAAAGCCCACAGCTATTGCATGAGTAAAAATGATACACCATTAATTTATAATTATAATGATATAAACATGGATAAACTTAGAGATCTTACAGCAATTAAAATCTATTCCGAGCTAAAATTAATGGCTCAAAATGAACTTGATAAAAGAGAAAATAAAAATAAATTGTCTAAAGTTTCATAATCAAAGATATTAACAAATTAATAAACCCCGTTAAGTTTATTGAGTGGTTTTTATAGCATCAGCAAACCTATTAAACCCTGCCAGATTTGGTGGCTAAAACTGACATTTTATTATAAAAGACATATGCATAACTGAATAAATTCTCAAAATAACTAAGATAGCAGATAAATAGTGTCTAATTACTGTTCCCTGATATTTTATAAAACATTATACTAATCCACGTAAGTCAATTATATATGCTTTAAATTT
>JBFMGH010000428.1:7474-11801 GCA_040752795.1 Cyanobacteriota bacterium | reverse complement strand
CATTTCCTAGCCCTGCATATATCATAGGGTTTCTGGAATTAATATTTACTGCTTTGTTATAATTTTCTAATGCTTTATTAAAATCATTTTGCAATGCATACATAGTACCTAAATTATAAAGAGCACTGTCAAATTCAGGAGATTCGTCAACGGCTTTTTCATACATCAGCAATGCAGCAGGGTAGTTACTTGCAAAATTAGCAAAGCTGAATCCGGTCATATTATTCATTTGAGATGAATTAGTATAACTTCCTTTTGGAAACTTATCTTCTAGGTAATGTCTTGCTTTGCTAGACCATAATTCATCATTAAGAGCAGCGGCTTTCTCAAATTGTTCTTTTGCTATATCAAAAACCATTATACCAGCCAGTCGAACACCCAGATCATAGTATTGTTTAGCATTATTTTCAGGAATAAAACTTGCTGCTTTTTTAAAATATAAAAGAGATTTTTCAATATCACCCTTTGAATAAATAGCTAAACCTTTAGTAAAATAGCCTTCATAAGTTTCTAATATAGGAGATGTGTTTGGCAGACCGGTAACATTAAACTTATCAACAATACCTGTTTCCTTTTTGAATTTATCAAGGTTTATGTTTTGAAGAGGTGCATAATAATCTTCAATGCCACTGGCTACAAGTTCTGATAGATCAAATTCAACAGTTTGATTACTGGCTTTATTTTCAATATCTAAATGTCCAGAGCTTCTTGATGAATAATCAATAATATCTATTTCAAGATTTCCAATTATGCTTACAGGAGAAGTGAGAAGTTTACCAACTTCTTCAGGGTTATTCATAGTAGATTTGGCAAGTTCTATCCTTGCAGCATCAGCAACGTCTTTTGATGGTAAAGCAGAATCAAGTTGAATCCATTCACCAACAAATACTTCGTTCCACATATGAAATGCAAAAGACCCCTTGTCGCTGCCAGGTATTGGTATATAAGCAAGTCCTACCACGACTTTTGTAGGTATCCCCAGGGACCTGCAAAGAGATGCCAGTAATACAGCATGCTCAGTGCAGTCACCTTTTCCGGATTCCAGAGCATCTGAAGCTGTTGCCATGCCAACATCAAAGTTTTTATCTTTAATGTTTTTATTTACCCATTTTTCTAAAGCTTTAGCAGCAAGATAAGCGTTTTTCTGATTGCCTACTATTTCCAGAGCTTTTGTTTTTATTGCAGGGTGGCTTGGCTGAATATAGTTATTGTCTTTTAAATATGCTTTTAATAAAGGGTTGGTAAAAGGGTAAACGTATAGTAAATAATCAGGTAGATATGCATTAACTTCAAGATTTAGTTCATTAATAGTTTTGCTTTTAATTTTTTGACGATTATCAGTGATGAAAATATCTTCTAAATTAAAGTCACCGTCTTTAATTCTAATGACATAGTTTGCATATTGAAGATCTCGTGGATCAGGTATGGTTTGATTTGTAAGTACCATACTATCTTCAATAATATCAACCTGTTTTCTGGCATCAATATATTTTGCTTCTTCTTCTGAAACGAGAAAATGAGCTTCATTCATAAGGCTTAGAGTTGTTTTAAATATAACACCATAATCATCTCTCCATTCATGTATTATCAATGAAGGAAGTGCATCGTATCTTACTTCATATTTATTAAGAGTAAACGTTTCTCTTAATACATTAGTAGGCTCTGTTTCAATATATTTAACATCGACATTGACAACAGATCCACCTAGATCTGGCAGAATTGTTTTATATTTAAAGTCACTCCTTGTATTTCTTTTGTATTTATTGTCAATAGCGTTAGGAAATATAACATTTCCCTCGAGGATTATATTTGATTTGCTTGTATTGCCGTAAGTAGTGCTTGTAATTTCAAGTTTGTCTCCATTAACAATACCTTCAATTTTTGAACTCTGAGATTCTCCACTGCTAGTTTCTTGAGTAAACTTAATAGGTTTGCCACCCGGTGTTTCATAGTATTTAACGTTATCTTTTGATTCTATTATAGAATTCACCCTTTTAAGTTTAGTATAAGAGTCACTGGATGTAGTAACAACAGGCCTCCCTTCCAGATTTTCCTGCCCTCTTATTTCATGAGTATATCCTACTTTGACATTATTTAGATACTTGGCATACCAGTAATTATAAGAACTTATGCCCGTAGGAGATGGTATAGGATCTTTTGTAAAAGCTTGTTCTGCCAGAGTGCTTAAGTTATTTCCCAATAAAACAATTGTTAATACAAATATAATTAACCCGATAAACCTGAATTTCATAAAGGACCTCATTGTTAAATTTATAAGAAAACATTTGAAAGATTAGTCGTTCTAAACAACATTTTAATTTTATATTGATTACTTAACAAATAGATAATCAAATTTTAATAAAAGTTCCCCAATTATACCAGTTAACTTAAATAATCCTCTTAAGAAACTATGATCAGCGTTAAAACTTATTATTGACTGAGTCATATTACCTAAATGACTAATTTAAAAATGAGTAAGGCCACCTAACATAATTGGGCTGGCGTAATTATGCATTATATCTAGCAAACAATCATAATAAAAATATCAAGGGCATTTTCAGGGGGAACAAGTTTGTTATCTATCGGTGCAAGAAATCCGTATTTGCAAACAGTTGGTGTTAAGAAACAACAACAATCTTATAGATCCAGCTCTCCAAGACCTGTTGCAGCTGCTCCATCAAAAACATCTACCAGTTCATTCGGGGCTTCAGGTCAGTCGATGGGCACATTAGATATTATGGCAATGAATAATTTATTACATGCTTCTAATATGTCTCCTGAAATAAGAAATCCTGCTCTTGAAAGTCTTAATGCTAATATAAATAAATCTTTAACAAAAGAAAAAAGTAATGTTTCTGATCTTTCAAGCAAGTTAGGTCAATCGAAATCTAAATTGTCTGAAATAACCTCTGCCTTATCAGCTTCAAATGGTCTGGGTGATCAGGAAAAAGAAATTTATCAACTGATTGCTTCAGCTCTTCAATCGGAAGTTAAAGCTTTTGAAGAATTATTGAATAAAGCAAAATATGCTGTCAGTCAGTTAAGTGATCTGGCTAATTATGGTGTAAATAAAGTAGTTGGTGAATCAAATAAATCTCCTGACCTTTTAGAAATGCTTTCAAGATCAAACTCTGAATATAGTGCTGACGCAAGCTCAAAGCTAATACATATGGCTTCTACAAGCGGCAAGGCGGTTAAGAAGCTTGGCAGTCTGGTTCAGTCAGGCAAGGTTGATCTTAAGAAGGCATCAGTTCAGGCTAAAAAAGAAGATCCTCAAAAAACAGCAGAAGGGTTAGATAATTTATACAGGGCTACAAATCTTTCAAAGGAAGATAGATTAACTGTTACCCACGAATTAACAAGTATTGCATGTGATAACCCTCTTAATGGAGCTGGTCAGGCAGCAGCAGGTGGTCTGGAAAATATATTTAAAAAAGATTCTGGAACAGTGGCTAAAAATGCAGCAGTTGGGTTAAGATTTGCAGCTATTGCTGGTAATGGTTATGCTACGGATGGTTTAATTAATGTGGCAAAATCTCCTTCTGCAGGCAAAAGTAAAAACCAGGAAGCTATTATGCAATTAACAAAAGTAGCCAAATCAGGTGTTGCTCAATCACAAAAAGCCACTGATGCCTTGACTGGAATGGTTGAGAGCCCCAATTTTAATGGAAAAATTAAAGAACAGTTAATTGATTCATTAGGACAAATAGCTTACAATGGCGGTAATAATGGTAAAAAAGCTCTTGAGAGTCTTGCAGGCATAGCAGGTAATGATAGATCTCCATACCAGAAATTTGCAATGGATAATATATTAAAACAAAAGAATTCAAATATATTAGGAAATGAAAAAGTTGTTCAGGCCTTCTCTAATATTGCAGATTCTAAAAGAGTAGATAGTAAGTCTCAAATAAGAGCAACAGGTAAATTAGGAGAGGCTGCAAGTTTTGGTGGCGCCCAGGTAGCTCAAAAAGCTCAAGATTCTCTAACAAAGGTTGCTACTAATCCAATGAGTAAAGCGGCACCAGAAGCTTTAAATCAGTTAAAACAACAGGGTGTTAACAATCTGTCAAAAAATAATCAGGGAAAAATAGATCATCAATTTGGTACCAATTTTGAAAATAATGGCCTAGCTCATTTCAGAAGCAAAAGCAAATCAAACCCATTTTTTAATTCTTCTAACCCGTTTAAACAGCCAATGGTTAAAGCAATTGCATTCTAAAATAGAGTTTTTATTATTAGCAAAATAAATTATCAGACTTATACTTATCCTTAAAAGTAATCTATAGATTCCAGATTATAGAGGCAGGGTGTTTTTGCCTGCGCAGCA
>JBFMGH010000428.1:0-7464 GCA_040752795.1 Cyanobacteriota bacterium | reverse complement strand
TATAATTTATTAATACCTTTTTTTGGGGGGGGGTGTTTTGCCCCCCCCCCCCCCCCAACAACACCCTATAATAATTTAAAGCCATATATCGTTTACTTCCGTGGATTGGTATAATTGAATCCAAATGCGGGCAAAAACATCCGTTCATTATAATTTTTAATATCTATTTTATTCATTGTTGATCAATAATTAATTTAATATAGAGATTTTTTATTAAAATACTAACTATAAAGGTCGAATTAAAGTAAAATCTTTTTTTAACGATTCTTAATTTAAGATAAATATTTTCAGGAATTAATATGAAGAACCTTATAAAACTACTCGTATGTTTTTATTTGTTAGTATCTTTCATAAAACTACCGGCATATGCTGATAATTTTCAGCTTGGTAAAACAGCATTAAATAATAATGACCTTTCTGCTGCACTGCAATATTTTTCTTTATCTGTTCAGGAAAACAAAAATGATCCATACAGAGTGTACTATCTTGGTATTACATTAAAAAATATGGGTGAAAAAGCCAGGGCCCAGAGAGCTTTTGAAACTGCATTAAAATTAAATCCTTCTTTTGAACTGAAAAATAAGATCAGTAATGAGATGAAACGACTTACATATAGCAAACCGACTGTAGATTTAAATATTTCTTCAGATATAAAAAAGCTTCAAAACAGCAGTAACAAGCCCAATTATTTACAGCATGCTTTGAATGAAACAAAAGTTGCTAGATGGGATTTATCTAAAATGCCATTAAAACTTTATATTGCTCCGGGTAATGGTGTAAAAGGCTTTAATCCTCAGTTTGTTGAAAGTGCAAATAGAGCAATGAAAACATGGCAAACTGCAACTAAAAACAAAATAAGATTCATTAAAACTGATAATTATGAGGATGCCCATATTAGAATAGGGTGGCTAGAGGCATTTGCTGGTCATAAAGTTGGAGAAAGCCCATTTGTAGTATTGAAAGATGTTATTTTGCGTTCCGACGTCAATCTTTCAATGTTTATGTCTAATGGAAGGCCTTTTTCTTCTGATGAAATATATGCTATAGCTTTGCATGAATTTGGCCATGCTCTTGGTATAAAAGGTCATAGCCCTTATCCTGAAGATGTAATGTATTATTCGCTTAATTCTACAAATTATAATGCAAAGTTAACCCCCAGAGATATAAATACTATTAATTTACTCTATTGCATAGATGCTGATACTACAAATAAATTGCCGTTAGATATGGCTTCAAGTAGAGAATTTTTCAAGTTACAACTTCAGGCAGAAAAAGCAATTGCTGTTAAGGACTATAAAACAGCCTTAAGCTATTACCAAAAAGCAATTAAGTTATATGCTAAAGATTTTGCAACTCACCATAATGAAGGCGTGTGTTATATTAACCTTAATGATTATAAGAATGCAATTAATTCATTTGATACAGCTTCAAAACTAGACCCGGAAGATACGTATTCAAGATATATGCTGGCTATGGCTCATATTAAATATGTTGCCAGCACTCCGGAAGGAAAAGCCAATGCAGCAAGTCACTATAAAATGGCTTTGGCTTCACTTGATGCAATAGCGAATAAATCTGATAAACCACCTAATACAGATGCTATGATATCAGATCTCCGGGGTATTCTATCTCAAATGTGATAGGTTTTGATGAAAATTGGTTGCAAAAAGAATTTGTTTGAAATTTTGAATACAACCAAATACAAGAATGTATATGTATTGTTATCCTGCTGGGCCTAACACTGGTTGGTCTTCGGCGATAACAAAGCAAAAATCTGCGTTATAAGACTGATTCATTTTAGGGTTAATAATTATATCATTAGTTTTAGAATTTTCTAAAGCTATTATCATGCAATCATAGTTGTTTTTAATTGTTTTAAATAATTCAAAATATGTCATATCTTTCATAGTATCTGGTAATTTACATCGATAAATTTCACAGGAATTTTTTGTATTCGAAACAAGTTCATTTAATACAGCGAGTAGTTTTGGGTTATAAGCAGTCTGGGCAATAAATCTGCTGATTAAAGAGTTAATGTCTATAATATGATCTACTTTAGCGTTTTTCAGAAAAATAGCATTGTTAGGATCAAGAATTTCTGCGCATAACATAACATTAGGTGCCAGGCTTTTAACAGCCAGTGAGGTTAAAACTGTATTAGCATCGGCTTCTGATTTCGTATTACCTTTCGCAAGAGCAATAACTCTGGCTGCCTTTTGCACATTGGCCTTTTTTAATATTTCTGTATCTGTGGGGCTGCCTTTGACAAAGCTTATATTTTTAGAAGGCCTTTCTTCAAGGGTGTTGTCAATTAAGACGATTTCTTCTTTGATATCTTCAAAACTTCTTAGCTGATTGAATAAATCACTGGCCCGTTCATTCCAATTGCAAATAATAATGTGATTTTCCATTTTTATCCTCAATAAACCTAACTCGTTTCTCTGATTAATGTCCAAAACATACTCAACAATAGCAGACAAAAAGTATGCAAAAGTTGCTATACCACATATCATAAGCATAATTGTTGCCATTTTGCCAACTGTTGTAGTAGGATACATATCTCCGTATCCGACAGTAGTAAGTGTTACTATATTCCACCACATAATATCTGGAATACTATTAATAGTATTGTCTTCAGGTAATTCAAATACGTAGATTAAATAGTCTACAACTAATAAAACTATAATAAAAAACAAAAAAGATAAAAAATATTTTGATTCTTTGATTTTTAAAATGTTTTTAAATTTAGTTTTAATTTTTTGAAAAAGATAATGCATTAACAAATCCTACTTTTTAAAGTAGTTTATTATACAAAATAAAATTGCGTTTAGTTTAATTTTTAGAGTTTAATTCTTTTTTCTGAATATAAACCAGGATACAATAGCAGTTATTAAAGCTGTGACTCCAACAATAATTGCTATTGAATGGTGAACACGTTTAGTCTGATTGTCGGTTCTAATGATTTCTCCGATATCTTTCCACTCATGAGTTAAAGATTTAATAATTTCATCTAACTCTTCGTGGTTAATGGTTTCATCTTTCTGGAATATTTGTCTGATCTGGTCTAAAGCTTCAATATATTCTCCCTGGGTGAAGTCTTCTCTATCATATAATGAATCTCTAAGCTTGCTAATAAACTGACTTCTTAGAGTCTGAGTTGTAGTGCAACATAAGTTTTTCAACATAATCTACCCCTTCATAAGTAAATATTTATTTTAATTATTATACTACTTAAATTTTATTGATATTTTTTATTGGAGTATTGTCTAAAGTAATATTGCTGATATATCCGACAAGATTATTCTTTGAAGCGGGCCTGTATCCGAGTATTTTTACTATATATGTATTGCTTGGTATTGGTATATTAACATTTTTAGAGCCTGTTATTCCTGCAATGTTTTCCAGGTTCTTAAACCACTCTATAAAGTTATCGTTTTCAATAACAATAGGGTTGGTTTTAGAAATTATCTGGCCATTTTTATCAATAAAAACCATAGATGTAGCGGTATACAGTGGTGGTACTTTTCCATTTTTTTGAGCGTGTAAATTGAAAGATAAGTTAGAAGGAGTATTTTCAGGCAAATAAATTGTTAAGTTATTATTTTCAGGTGCATTACTATAAATGCCCAGGTATGTTTTGCCTGTTGAACTGCCGTTGATAAATGTTAAATAATCAATACTGGGTATATTAGTAATTTTTTTGGTATTTAAATTATCCTTAACGAGGTTAGTAACTTTATTATTTTGTGGAGCATTTGAGACTATATTATTATTTTGAGGTGTTTTAGGTTGAATTTTTAAAGTATTATCATTGTTATTATTGGTTTTGGCAGGTTCAGTAATATTATTATCTGGATTGATTGTGATTTTAGGCCTTAACATTGGTTTGTTCTGTGGTTTAGTTGTTGGCTCTTGAGGCGAAATTTCTTTAACTTCAGTATTTAAAGGTTTAAGGTTGTTTGGTTTATCAGCGGTTTTATTATCAGGTTTATCAGTGGTTTTATTATCAGGTTTATCAGCTGTTTTGTTAACTGGTTTATCAGTGGTCTTTGTTTTTGTAATTGTATTTTTACTATTATTGTTGCTGGCTATCTTTGTTGAATCTGCTTTTTTAACTATTGTATTTGTATTTTCATCTGTAAAAATAATTTGTTTAACTTTATTTCTGTTGATTTTTATTTTATCTGGTTTTTTATGAATAACTATAATAGTTGTATTTACTGATATTACTTTACCTTCGATAATTTCTCCTGATAAAAGTTCTATTGTATCAGCAAAAACTGCATGTCCGAGTGAAAATAAAAACACCAGAAAAATTAATGAAATGATTTGTTTTGTGCTGGTATATTTCATTTATTCCTCCTTAAAGCTTAAGAAAAGTATTTTTCGATAGATTTTGATATAAGTCGATATAAATTAGGATTATTATATACTGAAAAACAAATAGTGTTATCACCTTCAAATTTAGTGTGAACCTGACTGGAATAAGAATGTGGTAGACTGGTTTCTACTAGAACCACACGGTATTTATATTTAAAAATTTGATTATTGTGTTTGTTTTTCATATTTGTATGAATTTATACTATCTTTAAATCTGTTCCAGAAGTGCTAGAGTTTTTTTTAGTTTTAAATATAAAGTTTTCAATGTCGTAGTCAATTATTATATGGTCTCCATCTAAAATTTCGTCAGAAAGTATCTTATTTGAAATAGGGTTAATAATTTCCTGGCGGATAACTTTTTTTAGAGGTCTGGCTCCAAATACAGGGTTATAGCCCAATGTTGCTAGTTGTTCTTTTGCATCTTCAGTTATTTCAAAAGTGATATTTCGGTCTTTTAATCTTTCGCCGAGCCTTTCAAGTTGAATATCAGATATTTGAGCCAGTTCCATGAGTTTTAAAGACTTGAAGTAGACTATTTCATCAACCCTGTTTAAAAACTCAGGTCTGAAATATTCTCTCAGTAGATCATTAATCTGTGTTTTTAGCTTTTCTTCTACAGAACCTTCAGAAAGCATGCTGTTTAATGTGCTTTCCAAAATTATATTACTACCTATATTACTTGTCATAATTATGACAGAGTTTTTAAAGTCTACTACTTTAGCTTTTGAATCAGTTAATCTTCCATCATCTAAAACCTGAAGTAGTACGTGAAAGACATCTTCGTGGGCTTTTTCAACTTCATCAAATAGTATAACGCTGAAAGGTTTTGTTCTGACAGCTTCAGTCAATTGCCCGCCCTGATCAAACCCTACGTATCCTGGTGGAGCCCCAATTAACCTGGCGACAGAATGTTTTTCCATATATTCTGACATATCTATTCTAATTAAAGAAGATTCATCGTTAAAAAGAAATTCAGCAAGTGCTCTTGCTAATTCTGTTTTGCCAACACCTGTGGGCCCAAGAAAAATAAATGAGCCTACAGGCCTATTAGGGTCTTTGAGCCCGGCTCGTGCTTGCCTTATTGATTCGCAAATAGCCTTTACTGCCTCATTTTGCCCTATAACACGCTTGTGGATCAGTGTCTCCATATTAAGTAGTTTTTGTTTCTCTTCTTCCATAAGTCTGCTTACAGGTATATTGGTCCATTTGCTTACAACATTTGCTATATCTTCTTCAGTTATTTCTTCTTTTAGAAGAACTTCATCTTTGTGTGTATTTTTTAGTTTTTGTTCAATAGATTTAAGTTTATTTTCGAGAGTATTTAACCTGCCGTATTTTAGTTCAGCAGCTTTAGCCAGATCAGCAATTCTTTCTGCTGTTTCAACCTCAATTTTAGCTTTTTCTATATCTTCTTTAATCTGTCTGATCTCGTCTATAGCTTCTTTTTCAGATTTCCACTGTGTTTTAAGCGGTGTTGCTTTGCCTTTAAGGTTTGAGATTTCCTTATCAATCTTTGAAAGTCGTTCTTTGCTAGTTGTGTCACTTTCGTTTTTAAGGGCTTCCCTTTCTATTTCAAGTTGAATTAACTGTCTTTCGATAGTATCAAGCTCTACTGGCATACTATCGATTTCCATTCTAACAAGCGCAGCCGCTTCATCAACCAGGTCAATAGCTTTGTCAGGAAGAAACCGGTCGCTAATATATCTGTTAGATAATTTTGCAGCGGCAATTAGAGCACTGTCTTTGATGACAACACCGTGATGAACTTCATATTTGTCTTTTAGACCTCTCAGAATTGAAACAGTTTCATCTATTGATGGTTCGTCTATGTAAACAGGCTGAAACCTTCTTGCCAGTGCAAGGTCTCGTTCTATGTGTTTTCTGTATTCATTAGTAGTTGTAGCTCCAATGCAGTGAAGTTCACCCCTGGCAAGCATTGGTTTTAATAGATTGCTTGCGTCCATAGAGCCTTCTCCTACTGTTCCTGCTCCAACTACGGTATGAAGCTCGTCAATAAAGAGAATTATTTTACCTTCATTATCCATAACTTCTCGAAGAACAGCCTTTATACGTTCTTCAAATTCGCCTCTAAACTTGGCGCCTGCAAGCAATGAACCCATATCGAGTACTATAAGAGACTTATCTTTAAGTGTTTCAGGAATGTCACCACGCATTATTCTGAGAGCAAGGCCTTCTACAATTGCAGTTTTCCCAACTCCTGGTTCTCCAATTAGAACAGGATTATTTTTTGTCCTGCGGCTTAAAACCTGAATTACTCTTCTGATTTCCTCATCTCTTCCTATCACTGGGTCTAATTTGCCTTTGAGAGCTTCTTTTGTCAAATCTCTCCCGTATTTTTCCAGTGCCTGATAGTTTTTATCTGCGGAAGGGCTATCAATCTGAGCTGTTCCTCTTATATCTTTTAATATGTTGTAGATTGCTTCTTTAGTTACTTTATATTTGTTGAGTATTTTTCCACATTCTGAATATCTGTCACTGGTCATTGCAATAAGAATGTGTTCTATGCTTATATAAGAGTCTTTAAATCTATCTGCTTCATTGGATGCTGAGTCAAATAGTCGTTTAAAATTTGGGGTAATATAAAAATGATTTGGATCAGGGGTATAACTTCCCTTTGGCTTTAATTGAATAACTTTAAGAACATCTTCTTCAATATCCTTAATAGATATATTTAAGCCGTTTAATATTTTTATAGCTAAGGAGTTTTCCATTTCAAGCATTGCTAAAAGTAAATGCTCGCTATCCATCTGAACGTTCTGGAATCTTGGTAATATTTCTTGTGCTGCTAAAACAGCTTTTTGTGTTTGTTGGGTTAATCGATTAAAATCTATCATTTTCCTGAGACCTCTCTTAGAAATTATACTTAATTAATCAAATAAGAGGAATATTGTTAAATTTAACCGCTAAACAGAAGTTAAATGTGTAATATTTGCTTTATAAACTTTATATTTAGAATGTTTTTTATCAAAATTATTAAAATTTAAACATCAAAAATTTAAAAAATATTAATAACATTATTACAATTGTAAATTTAAATTTACTTTAAAACTTATATGAAAATCT
>JBFMGH010000427.1:0-2694 GCA_040752795.1 Cyanobacteriota bacterium | reverse complement strand
ATAAGCAAATTAAAAAGTTTTCAAAAAAATCCACAAAAAATTCAGAACTATTTTTCTGGTGTAAAAGTACATTATGCAAGTGCTTCTTAATCTTTTTGTCAAACTTTAGGAGGTCGGAGTAATAACTATTCACAATTAATTAATTTCAATTTTGTTTGAAGACTAAAATTTTTATTACTTTTTATACTGTAATATAATTTAATAACCGGTTTTGTTGCAGAAGATTTTATAGTTCAAAAGCAATATTTTGGTTATTAAAGGAGGAATAAAATGAAGAAATTATTATATTTAATATGTTTTTTGAGTTTGTTTGCTATGATAGGAAATCTTTCAGATGTAATGGCACAGGTTAATAATAATGTTCAATTGCCTGATAGCTATAAAAACTTGGTACCTAATAAATGGGGGTTTATTGATAAATCAGGAAACATGGTAATTAAACCCCAGTATGACTTTATATGGCAGGGCTTTTTTCAGGGGCTAGCAGGTGTTTATATTGATAAAAAATATAAAATGATTGATAAAAATAACAATATTGTTAGTGAATTTAAAGTAGATACTGTTGATAAGTTTTCTGAAGGTCTCGCTAAAGCTAAAGCTAATGGTAAATATGGGTTTATCAATTTTCAGGGAGAGTTTATAGTTCCTCCTATGTATGTTGATGCCGGTTCTTTTAGTGGTGGTTTAGCCAGTGTTTATATTGATGATCACTGGGGTTATATAAACACAAAAAACGAAATGGTCATTCAACCACAATTTAATGGTGCCATGCCTTTTACAGAAGGTCTGGCAGCAGTTAGTAAAGATGACAAGTGGGGATATATTAAAACTAATGGTGCTTTTAAAATTAAACCACGTTTTAATTATGCTCAAAGTTTTCAAGAAGGTGTAGCAGTAGTTCAGGAAACTGGTTATTACGGTTATATAAACAGTAGTGGAGATTATGAAATTCAACCCACTTTTCATAATGCTTATAAATTCAGTGAAGGTATGGCACTTATTGTAATGGATGACCTTAAAGGTTTTATAAATAGAAATGGTAAAGTAATTGTACAGCCACAATATACTCAGGCTTTAAATTATAATGATGGCATGGCAGCTGTTAAGGTTGATAAGAAATGGGGTTATATAGATAAAAAGGGTAACTTTGTTATTCAGCCAGCTTTTGATGCGGTAGATGAATTTGAAGAAAATTATGCAACTGTTAAGCTTGATGGTTCCTGGGGATATATTGACATGAGTGGTCAAATAGTTATACCCCCGGTGTTTAATAATACATTCTTCTATTCTGAAGATTTTGCAGCGGTTAAAACACCTATAAAAGCTTTAAAATAAAGAGTATAAAAATTTTCTCTTTTAAGATCAAAATGCCGGTATGATTATACCGGCATTTTAGTTCAATTATATAAACCTAAGTTACACTATCTCGTAATTTATCCTGATCAATAATTACAAATTGTTTTGTATTACCGTCATATGGTTTAACAAGATCCACTTTTTTAAGTGCATTAATACTTCTTGTGAATGTTTCCCTTGAAACATCAGCATAAAACGCCCATTCCTGGTGGGTAAGATGTGGTAAAATCATTCCTTCTTTGCTTATAATACCTTGCTCTTCAGCAACCTCAAGTAATGCTTGAATAACTTTGCCATTTGAAGATAGGTTTTTATTTCTTACACGTTTATTAACTTTACGTAATCTCTCGGAAAGAACTCTTAAAAGGTTTATGCCTATTGAAGGAAATGAATGTATATGTTGAATAAAGTGTTCTTTTTGAACCACTAAAAGTTTCACATCACTTAGTGCAACAACATCAGCAGCACGGGGGCATTCGTCTAATATTGACATTTCTCCAAAAAAATCACCCTGGCCTAATAAGCTGATAGTAACTTCTTGAAGATTATCAGACGCAAGGCTTATTTTTACTCTACCTTCTTCTATAACATAGAAGGTCTGGCCCATATCTTCTGACATTACTATCATATTTCCTGCAGGATAATTAATTCTTCTGAAGGTTTTTGCTAATACTGTAAGGCCTTCTTCATTTATTTCCTGAAATAGAGAAACGTAGCTAAGAGATTTTTCTATATTTTCCATTTGTTTTGCCTTATTAAATAATAATTACCATTCATTAATTTATTTATCTTAACTCAAAAGCATACTTTCTTTAACAATTTTTTTTGTATTATATTAAAAATTTCTATAACATAATGAAAACCATGTAAAACAAATAATTAAAAAACAATTAAATGAACCTGATTTGTATAATAAATATTTTTTTAACAAGAAGGTTGGTCTTATTTTTAAATGGAGTTTTTATGATAAACACAAGTACTTTAATAAGCCAGATGCTGGCACCTTCAGTAGCAATTTCTGCTTTTGGATTGCTGCTTTTAAGTATGAATAATAGATTTTTTACCATAACAGGGCGTATAAGGTCTTTAAATGCGGAAATTAGAGATCTAAATAGGCTAGAGAACAGGACAAAATTTGATAATAGAAGAATACAAGTAGTTAAAGATCAGGTTGGGCTGATGCTTAAAAGGTGTAATATAATTAAAAATGCTGTCTTTTTTCTGTATATGGGTATGGGTTGTACTGTTTTAACTGTTTTAATGATCGCATCAGATATTTTAGATTTAAACCTCGGGATAGAAGTACTTGCTATCAAGTGTTTTGTTATAGCTTTATTT
>JBFMGH010000426.1:0-4654 GCA_040752795.1 Cyanobacteriota bacterium | reverse complement strand
TAAACCCGACACTATTTCTCTGCTATCTTAGCTTTTTTGAAAATATATACACTTATGCACAAGTCTTTCTTATACCAATTTCCTTTCAATCAAGTATAAACATTATTCTGAGCAAAGCAAAAATCTTATGAATAATGCTTGTTGAGGAGCTTCATTTCACTCAGCGTAACAAAAAGATATCTGTTGGTCACAAATTAGTATTATTAATCATCAAAATTAATATTATATCCAAGATTAATAATGGCTTTGCTTATTATTTCTTTATTTATATTACTTCCAGATACTGTTACCCGGCTATCCTTTATGTTTATAGATACGGTATTTGTTGGTTCTATTGATCTTAATGCCTTATCAATTTTTTCAACGCAATTCATACAGGTCATGCCTTCAACAATAAAACTATAACTAATCTGATTATCTTTCGCTACATTTAAATTACTAGTTGTCTTTGGTTTATAGAAGCTGAATGCTATTACTAATAAAAGTATTATAGCACTAATATTGTTTATGTAGTTCATTATAAAAGATTCATGTTGATGTAACATATAAGTATTCATTATATTTGCCTGTATAGCATCAATAATAATGCCCGATAACAATGCTGTTATTGCCATTGTTGCCAGATAAATAAAAGTTGCCCGTTTACCAAGTAACTTCCAGATTGTTGCTATTGTTGCAGCATTTGTTGCTGGCCCGGCTATTAACAATACTAAAGCTGCACCCGGTGATAGTCCTTTCATAATCAGTGCTGCCGCTATAGGGACAGATGATGTTGAACATACATATATTGGGATGCTTATTAACATTATGACAATCATAGATACGATTCCGCTGCCAAATGAACCAGCAAAGAAATCGTCAGGAAGTATTACTGAAATTAATCCTGCTATTACAAGCCCTACTATTAGTGGCCACCCTATATCCCTGGGTATTGTGATAAAGCCATGATGCAGAGCCTGAATCAGTTTATTTTTTTTGCTATCTTCAGAACAGCATTCAGAACTGCATTGTGCTACACTGTTAACAGCTTCTATTTTTTTGTCAGCTAATATATTTACCAGAACTCCTCCTGCTATACCGCTTATAAAAGCTACTATAGGTTTTAATATGGCAAATACTGGGCCTAATAATGCATAAGTTACAAGTATGCTATCAATACCGGTCTGGGGTGTTGAAATAAGAAATGAGGTTGTTGCACCACTACTTGCTCCGCTTCTTCTTAAAGAGGCGGCAACTGGTATAACTCCGCAAGAACATAATGGTAAAGGCACTCCTAATAATGAAGCTTTGAATACATCTTTTATACCACTTTTACCAAGATGTTTTTTCACCATTTCAGGTGATATAAAAATGGATAAAATTCCGGCAACAAAAAAACCAAACAATAAATAAGGAGACATTTCTCCGAGAACTTTCCAGAATTCTATAAGTATGTTTAAAATAGTTTCTACCATATACTTACATTGTAACAGAGTTTTTGTTTTAACGTTGGGAATTTAGTACTTATTGTATTCCAATAAATTGCTTGCCTTAATAATTAAAATTATCTTTTATTTAAGTATCTTTTTTAAATCATTATCATTTAATATAGATGACCTTGTTAAGGCAAAATCATATTTAACCGGGTCATCAGGGTTGAGCTTTCTAAATGCATTTGTTATTTCCAGAGCTGCAAGCATATCAGCATTCTTCCTGACTGTAAAGCCAAAATTCATTGATACTTTATGAATGTGAGTATCTATAGGCATTATCAATTTAGATTTAAGAGCATTATTCCATCCTCCAGGATCAATATTATCTTGCCTTATCATCCAGCGTAAATATAAATTCTGTCGTTTGCAGGCGCTTCCCTTACCCGGCATAGGTATAAGACTATTTTTACATATGTCACAAGTGCACATTAGTTCTTTACTAAAGTTGTCTAACGCAGGAAACACTGTTTCATCCATATTTTTAAAACCGGATAAAAAGCAGTTTTCAAGAGAACCATGTTTTTCTATAGCTATTTTGGCTGCATAAATTAGCAATGATAGTTCTTCATCAGTTGTAAAACGGTGCTTGAAACCTTTAAATATATTGAAAAGCTTCTCTCTGGTTACACGTTCAATAAATTTTAATGGTGAGGGTTTAATCTTTTCTAATACTGATCCAACACTCTTATTAATTTGTTGCACACGGCCATAGGCTAGTGATGAGGCTATAAGACCAACAATTTCTCTATCAGCAACATTTTCAAAGTCATATAAGAACCCCACAGGGTCAGGATAAACTAACTCTCTCCGGCTATATTTTTCATATAGCTTATCAAGTGATTTTCTATCTGGCATATTGTCTCTTTCTATATTTAGTAATTAACTAATATGATCCTTCACTAAGATCAACCTTATCTTTAAATAGATAATATGCCCATGCCTGATAAGCAATTACTATTGGAACAAAAACCAGTACTACACCAAGCATTATTTTAAGTGTCATTGGGCTAGATGCAGAGTTATAAATGGTCATGCTATAAGCAGGATCAATTGATGATGGTAATAAATTTGGATATATACCCACAACACCAAATAGTGTTGCTGTAACAATAGTTACACAGGAAGCAAACCACGCTTTCCATACTAATTTTTTCTCTAAGAAATATCTTACTGAAAGCAAAGCTGCTATGCTTAATGCTGGAATAATTAGTAAATAAATATGGTCAGCATAAAATTGATATATATTAGTTGCGAATTTTGAACCTATTACAAAAACTAAAAACAATACTATCAATATGTTCCAGAGAGTTATTGATAATGATAATGACTTATCATACAATTCACCGTCTGTTTTTACTGCCAGCCAGATTAAACCGTGGACAAGGAATAAAAATATAAATAATAGACCTCCTAAAATACCATAAGGAGTTAGTAAATTTATAATTGTGCCCTGAAAAATACCTTCTTCATTTATTGGTATTCCACTAAATATGTTGGCAAACGCAACACCAAACAATAATGATGGCAATAGACTGCCAATAAATAATCCACAGTCACATATAGCTTTCCAAATTTTGTTTTCCAGCTGGTTTCTAAACTCCAGTGATACTCATCTTATAATTAGAGCAAATAATATTAGCATTAAAGGCGAATATAGTGCGCTGAACATTACAGCATAATTGTTTGGAAACGCTGCGAACGTTACACCTCCTGCTGTTATTAACCATACTTCGTTACCATCCCAGAATGGCCCGGTAGCTTTATACATGGCTTTTTTAGCATCTTCGTTCTTTCCAAGTATAGGATACAGCATGCCAATGCCAAGGTCGAAACCATCAAGCATAAAATATACTGCCCAGAGAACACCCCATAATATAAACCAAATTGTCTCAAGCATTCTCCTATCCTCCTTGTTCGCCTCTTGCAACTGGTAATGGTTCTGGTCCTTTTACTGCTATTGAACCCATTAAATAAAAAGCAGCAATTGTTAATATTGCATAGACTATTAAAAAGCTTAATAAACTAATTGCTACCTGAGAATGTGCAATAGGTGATACAGCATCAGCTGTTTTCATTAAACCATAAACTATCCATGGCTGTCTACCAACTTCTGCTACTATCCACCCTGCCTGTAATGCTATATATGGTAGGGGTATTGATAGAACCATTATCTTTAAATATAAAGGAAATGATTCAAGTTTATTTCTTATTAACCATCCTATTATTGTTAAAAGCACAAAAAGAAATCCAAGACCTACCATTATTCTGAATGCGAAGAATGTTAAAAATACTGGTGGTCTTTCATTTTCAGGAAATGCTTTCAAACCCTTAACCTCTGAATCAAAATTATGATAAGCTAACATGCTTAATGCACCAGGTATTTTTATAAATTCAAAATTGTTTTTCTGGTTTTTGTCATCTGGTATTAAAAATAAATACATTGGAGCGCTTGTTTCTGTTTCCCATAACGCTTCCATTGCAGCAAGTTTGGTTGGTTGTATATGTGCTACCTCAGCACCGTGTAAATGACCCTGAGCTACTTCTACTATTGAAAAGATTAATGCAAATATTAAACCAATATGAAATGACTTCTTAAAAAATTCTACATTCTGCTTCTTAAGTAAATGATAAGCACTTATGCCCATTACTACAAAGCCCGATAAAATATATGCACCGCTTACAGTGTGAATAAACTCCTGTATGGCAAATGGCTGGCTAATAACTTCAAAGAAATTTGTTAATTCAGCACGACCATTTTTTATCATGTAACCTACAGGGTTTTGCATCCATGCATTAGCTATTAAAATCCATACTGCAGAAACAGTTCCGGCTATTGCTACTAGCCATATCGACAGACAATGCAACTTGGGCGATAAACGATTCCAGCCAAAGTGCCAGATTGCTATAAAAGTTGACTCAAGAAAAAAGGCTACAGAAGCCTCTATAGCAAGCAACGAGCCAAAAATGTCTCCTACATAGGCCGAATATTTTGACCAGTTAGTTCCAAATTGAAATTCAAGTGTTATACCTGTTACAACTCCTACAGCAAAGTTTATCAAAAATATCTTTCCCCAGAATTTAGCCATTCTTTTATATTCTTCATCGCCTGTTTTAACATATTTTGTTTCCATAAAAGCAATTAAGAATGCTAGACCAAGTGTCAATGGCACAAATAGAAAATG
>JBFMGH010000425.1:0-6555 GCA_040752795.1 Cyanobacteriota bacterium | reverse complement strand
AAGACCAATACTGCTGCCGAAAGTATCTTCTTCACTGTATTTACCTCTTATTACCTGTTTGACTGATTTTTTAACTTATTTAATTAGAGCGTTCTTTTTCAAATATTATTCCAAATATGAATTTAAATATTAAAAATATTTTGACATTTAATAAATTAAAAAGAAAACAAATAGAAATTTTAGTTCCTGATAGTATAAAAATTCAATTAAGAACAAATTATGGCCATTTTGTAAAGCATAGCCCAAATAAACCAAGGGTAATGTCAAGATAAATAAAAGTAAGCAAGAATTTAACTGGTTTTGGAAGTTTTGTTATAAATGGAAACTTTTCAATAACAGGTTTTTCAATTGCAAGAACAAGACCGTTAATAAAGAAAATAAAGAAAGTTAACCAGGCAAAATATGGATTAATCATTGAAATAACATAAGCGTGTATTAAGCCTGAAAAGAGAAAAATTGAAAGCATAGCCTGAATATGGCTAAATTTATATTTTCGTCTTAATGGTTTATACATATAGATGTTAAACCATTCGTTTCCCCATAAATTCCATCTTTTCCAGAAATCACCAACAGATGTAGCTATAAAGGCTTTATTTTGATAGAATTTAAAATCGTATCCACCCAATGTATTGTAAAAAGCAGAAACAAATGAAAATGTAGAAGATCCTATTATAAACATTGCAATAACAATTAATCCTGCCCCGGTAATAATTGGTATACTGGAAAAACCTTTAAAGCATGAGGCTATTGCATTCCAGGGAATGGGAACGAAAACAAAGAATAAAACTATAAATAAATATGATATGACAAATTGAACTAAGTATTTAAACATCAGGATTCTGTTTTCTTTTTTTGCTTTTTCGGGTTCTTTTGCTTTAATACCTTCCGGGCCATAGTTCATAACGTAATTTGGTAATAGAAATATAAATGTCATAACAAATTTTAAGCCGGGAGCATTTTGAGGGGCTTTAATAGCATTAAATTGTATAGAATAATATTTGAATAGTATTATTATATATGAAACAAGAGTAAAAGGAGGGTATGATCTATAGTCAGACAAACCTGTTGGTATTGAGCCAAATAACCTATTTTCTTTAAAGAAAGGTATAGGAAAAATTAAAAGTAAAATAAAACAGAATATAGTGAATCCCCATTTATATGAATCAGGTATTTTTCTTAAATTAACATAATAATTTACAGCTAGAACGGTTAAAATTCCAGCTATAAAGTTTAAATTGGGCATATAAGGTGGGTAATCTACGTGAAACATTAATCTATACTTAATAAACTAGCGTTGTATCTATTGTCTAACTTGCGGGAAATGTTAGGTGCAATAACTTCTTGTATAACAACTTCTGTGGTTATATAAATTTTGCATAATTCTCTAATGCATCCAACCTTACTTTCGCTTGAATGTCCTATTGCAGAATGTAAATGAATTTTAGGTTCATCTTCTTCCCAGGCAAAAATAGCCATAGCAAATACTTCTCTGGCATCATCAAATTGCCAGAAGTGTGGAACAGGCGGATAAGAGCGCTCTTCTGGGCCTAATACCACCTTGCTTTTTGATATGGCTCCCAACAGGTGGATCATTCCTGCTTTTATATTCTCTTTTTTGATAATTTCCTTCAGTCCTTCTAAAAGATCTTCAGAATCATCAAACCTTGCTATAAATGTTTTTCCAAGTTGAACTTGAGTATATTTCATATTTTACTCCATTACCATGGATGTTTACTTACACCTATTTTATAACCAATTATATTGAAAATTAAATGAAACATTGGAGTTAATATTAATGTAGAAATAATAATTGGTAAACTGAAATGTTCAAGAAACCAGTTTGAATCTATTAAAAATGTTAATAACCATGCGCCAAAAACAAAATCAAGTTGATCAATTAGCGGAAAAGATGCTCCCCTTTCCATATTAATTCTTCGTTTAAAAAAACTGGCTATAATATCACCCATTAGAGAGCCAACTGGTAGTGCAATAATTGCTGAAATACTAAATACAGGAAGGTTTATCGTGGGTGCTATTTGAGACTGAATAAAGCCAAGAATAATTCCAAATAAAACTCCACAAATAAGGCCTTTATAAGTTTTACCATCTCCAAGTATACGATTATTACCTATTTTTTTTCCCAGATCAATTGGTGTTGGAGCGATATCTTTATAAACAGCTATTGCAGCTGCCGGATTTGCTAAATATGCAGGTAGCATTAGCCATATGGTCAATATAAGTATTTCTATAAAGTTGATTTTTTCCATTTAAACCTTTATTTACTGCTGCATTTAAATATGAAAATACTACAAAATTTTATGTTATCCTTCAAATGTAACACAGATATTAAGGTTATCTTCAATAATAATTAAATCATTATGAAAAACTGGCATGCAATAATAATCTTAATTATATTGATATTAATTTTCTTTTCTCCATATTTTATAAAAGGAGCCCCTTTATTATTTGGCGATAATCTATATATGCATTATCCATTAAAGGTTCTTGCTTTTAATTTGATAAAAATGAGTGAATTTCCATTCTGGAATCCTTATATACTCTGTGGGTTTCCATTGTTTGCAAGCTTACAGGTAGGTGTTCTCTATCCTCAAAATATATTATTTCTTATTTTAAACCCTGGCCTGGCATTCAGTCTTAATATAATTTTAACCTATATTATTGCCTCTATAGGTATGTTTTTATATTGTAAAGAGCTTAATAAAAATGTTTATGCCAGTTTTTTTGCTGCTATTGTATTTACTTTTTCTAGTTTTTTAATGTTTAAAATGGAAAACATTCCACTAATTCAGGAAGTTAGTCTGATACCTTTTATATTACTTTTTTTAGAGAGGTCAAAAATAAGTATTATAAATGTAAATACACTTTTTGTAGCTTTACTGCTCTCTATTCAATTTTTTGCCGGACACCCTCAAGTGGGCTTTTTAACAATACTTCTAATACTTATTATTCAAACTTATAATACAATAAACAACTTTAATACTGATCAAAAGTTTTTATATATTCTAAGTACATTAATTATATTTAGCCTAAGTGTTTTATTATCTTCAATACAATTATTACCTACTCTGGAATTAACTTTAAATAGCCTTAGAACTGGCCTTACTTATCAAGAATATACTTTCGGCTCTTTTCCACCTGCTGGTTTATTTAGTTTAATATTTCCATTTATTGCAGGAGGAAGTTATTATAATGGCCTTTATACCAGTGGAATATTTAACCAGTTTGATAGCATAGGAAACTTTTGTTGTTATACAGGTATATTACCTTTATTATTTTTCTTTTTTGCTATTATAACAGTTAAAAACAATAATATTATAAGAATGTGGCTTTTGATAGCTATTATTGGGTTAATATTATCATTTGGAAGTTATTTTCCATTGCACTTAATATTATATAAAATACCCGGGATAAACTTTTTCAGGTATCCTGCCAGGTATATCCTTTTATTTAATATAGCAATATGTGTTATTTCAAGTTTTGGTATTATAGAAATTACTAAAATAGCTAAAGATAAATTTAAAAAGTATATTATTATTTCCATAATATCTTTTATAGCAATAATTATTTGTGGAATTGTTTTTGTTTTAAAAGTAAATACGACTAATGTTATAGATGAGATACCTATTTTTTCAGCTAATATACTTATACCAGTTTTAATTGTTATAATATCTCTTGCTTCATTAGCGTATTATTATTATAAAAATTCTGATATAAGTAAAAGAACAGTTATTGCTGTTTTAATTGTTGATCTTGTAATATTTTTTGGCTTTTTTACAGGCTGGAGAACTGAATACAAAATGCAATCAACCTGTGTGATGAAACCGCCTGAAGTTGCTGCGTATTTAGAAAAAAATCTTGGTTTTGCTGAAAGATTTATTACACTACATAAAGAAAAAGCAGAATTTCACGGCGAATTCAACTTGGTTGAACCGGATTATTCTATGTTATTTAAAATATACAGCCTGAATGGTTATGAAGTCCTTAACCTTAAAAGATATCAATTACTTCTTAATACCCTGATAGTTGATAATAAGCCATGTTTAAAGTTTTCTTTTGATAGCCCTTTTGTAGATCTACTCGGGTGCAAATTTTTTGTTACGAGAGATAAAACCTCAAAATTTTATCTTAATAATGAAAAATTTATTTATAACTGGAAACAAGCTTTTAAATATGGTCAAATAAGAGTTTTTGAAAATAAAAAATGTTTACCTAAAGCTTTTATTGTCAATGATTTTATTGTTTTTGATAATGTTAACAAAATAAATCGCTATATTAGAAGTCTTAATGATTGGAACCCGGCTACTACAGCACTTATTGAAAAAGAATATGTTAATAAAATAAAACTAAAACCTTCAAAACAAAAGTATAAAAGTAAAGTCAAGGTATCAAAATACTCTCCTAATAAAATTATTATTGAAGTTAATAATACTCATAAAGGTATTCTGATACTTAATGATACTTATTATAACTTCTGGAATGCTGACATAGATAATAAAAAAACACAAATTATTCCTGTTAATCTTTCAATGAGAGGTGTAATAGTGCCTGAAGGCAATCATAAAATTACTTTCTTTATTAATGATACTATTTTCAATATTGGTTCAATAATAAGTGCAATTAGTTTTACTGGTTTATTAATAGCAATAATGCTTATGAATAAAACCACAAAAAGCTTTAAGTAATATAAAAGCGATTACAGTTTAATAGAAATTTGTTTAGGAATAGTGTTTTGAAGAACTCTCTAATTATTTATCCAGCCGTGTTTGCCAGTAACTAAATTGATTTGACCAGTCACAAACAACTATAGACCTCCAGGTTTTATTGTTGATTGGATATGGAAGGCAATGAGTTCTGAATCCTTTATTATAATAGAGGTTTCCCTTATAACTACCAGTATCTGATCTAAAAGAAAGATTATCAGAATTACCAAAAGGTAATTTCAAGTCTGTAACTATGAAATCTGGTTTTAGCTTTCCTACTGAATAATCAAAATCTACCTTGGTATGCCCCGGTATTTTTCTACCTTTAACTGCTTTTAGTCTGGCAATATGCTTATCTGATTTTCCCAATAAATCAATTCCTTTAACACCGGAGAAATAAAATACAAGCCCTCCAAAAAAGTCAGCTACTTTGCTATCAGAAGCAACGTTGTTTTTTAAGAAAATTGCTATATCAAGATTTTTCCTATTTGTTCGATTGTAATCAATGTGATAAATATAATTAAAAATATAACCCGGAAATATTATCGGAGTGCTTATTATACAAATCATTATTATTAATAATTTGCTATAATAACTAACTTTAAACTGTTCAATGAACAAAAATGCTAAAATAATCATAAAAGGTAGAATAGGTATAAAAAATCGGAAATGATCAAAAGCGTCTCCTCCAACATAAGTTATATAAAGTCCATAAATAACTATTCCAGACAATAAGTAAATCTTTATTTTGTCAAAGTAATGTATAGAACCAGTAAATATTATTATAAAAATAAGAAAATAACTCTTTAAAAAGTTAATGGTATAAGACAAACCTATTGAAACTCTATCATCCCAGTTAGAAACTTTTAGATAGGCAGTGTTGGGTAGTAATTCACCATAATATAGAAATCTGAATGTTAAATGGCAAAGAGGAATTATTAATGAGATTATTGTTAGTTTAAATACCTGAGACTTGTTTTTGTTTAATATAAATGATAATACATACAATAAACCAGATAAGATAGCAGCATCTGCTCTAATAATTGATATTATTGCAATAATAAAATATGTTAGTATGTTTACTTTATTATTTTTGGATTCTTCAATAACTCTACAGGCTGAAAACACAACTAAAAAGCTAATAAGTGTCATTTCATGACCATTTGTTGCCCATATTAATGCATCACCATTCAATGTATAGCATATAACTGCTGAAATGGCAGCTAATATCCCTCCACCAATTAAGTCAACCAATTTTATAATATATGGAATAGTAAATATTGCTAGGAAAACATTCGTAATAATAATAAAAAGAGATGTTGTTGATTTAGGTATACCTATAAAATGAATTAAAGACATATATATAGTCCATAAAAAGTTTGTATATCCCTCTACTATCTCACCCTGGTTCCATACAAGCCCATAGCCACTTGAAAAATTTAATGCATAACGCATACTTATCATAGCATCATCGTGTAACCACCAGTATCTTATACCCTCTATAAAACAATTTCTGCCAAAAATTATGACAGGTAACCATATAAAAATTATTAAAATAAGCCCAATAATAAATATATGAATCTGATTATCTTTAAATGATCTGCCATTAGAGAAAATCTTTTTTACAATAAAGCTAAATAACAATAATAATATGCCAGAGTAAAATAGTTCTATAGCTATAAACTTTAATAGACTATACCATTGAATATCTACTGGCTGTTTTAAAATAATAGATAAAAAAGAAAGTATTGTTTGATCCAATTGATTATTAATAAAAATAAATAAACCTGAAAAAATTAACAAAAAACCCATAACAATTACCATTGTATAGTTA
>JBFMGH010000424.1:0-7932 GCA_040752795.1 Cyanobacteriota bacterium | reverse complement strand
CTCTTTCTTTAAAACCCTTAGTGATCTTAAAGATGCTGTTTATGATGGGTTGAAAATACTATTAAAACAAGGTGAGATGATCATTAATGCTTGTGGTAATTATTAATTATTTACATGGACTGGTATAGGTATTCCATCAAGCCATAAATTTTTTCTTTTAAGAGATATTACCTTACCTTGAGATTTATTTCTTTTGGTTATGGATTTAACAGATATCGATTGATCGATATCATCAAGAACTTCCCATTTTTCCAGTTCATTAAAATCTTCCCATTCATCCATTATCAGCAGGCCTGCTTCTAAAGTTAAAAAAGATAGTAATGTTATTTTAATATATTTGAGTTTTTAACGATACAAAAAAATCTAAGTATCAGATAATACTAATATCATTAGCCATGACAGTACTACTAAAGAGGTATATATTTATTTTCAAAGCTTAAATACTCCTTTGTTGGTAGAAATTATATACATAGAAAAGGTTTTATATTTATAGAAGAAAGCAATAGAAAAAAAATAAACTTGTGGAGAAATTCTTCAAATGCAACAGTCTACAAATAATCCTTTCAATTCGAAAAATACCAGTATATTTAATAAATCGTTTTATAAAGCTAATGCCATCAATTATAATAAATCTCGCTGGAATAGAAATTCAGTTATGGGTTTTATAGAAGACAATTTAAAAGAAACTCCCTCTCAAAAGCTTGTATTTAGATCAACATCCCATTAAATAAACTGTTAGCCATAATACTCCCTCTTATACATATCCTCTCTTACATCCTCCTGACATCAATCCCCATTAAATATAAACATAACCCTCTTGAGAGAGGGTTTTTGATTTTTAATCATTTATCAATTAATTAATATACTAATCCAGGGAAGTAAATGGGCCTCTATAACCTGGAATCTATAAATTACTTTCAAGGAACAGTATAATAGGCTTATGTATAGTAATAAATATTGAAAACTTTGCAGAAAATATATAATAGTTATAAGATTTAAAGGCTTGCACACTGATTGATTCATTAACTCCCTATAAGTTTATTAGAAATGAGTTATAGTCATTTAAGCATTAAATTAGCAAAGGCCCTTTTAAAAGGGCCATTTGCTTTGTTATTATTTAATTCCGTAATATCTCTGGGTGTTTCCTCCTGTTAAATAAGTTACCTCTGACTTTCTACTCGTCTATTTGAATAATCTCTGTACTAAACCCTCCTTCAAGTATTTCTAATAATTAGTATAGTTTTGTTAAATGCACCTCCTTATTAATTAGTGTTTTGTAAAACTTAAGTAAATGAGCTAAGTTAGGCGAAAGTTTTAAATGACATGTCGATATTTTTATCTATAACTTTTTGAACAGCTTGAATTTCTGTTTGAACTGCCTGTTGCTGGGTATCTACACGTCTTAAGTCCAGTTCCAATTTTTTATCTAGATTTTGAATTCTGCTTATTTCATTTTGATACATCTGAGCAAAAGGACTTTCAGGATTATTTAGATTAGGATTAGTAGCAAACAAATTTTGCAAAGAACTAACCATATTTGCGTAGCCCATTCTTTTCTGGTTAATGCTTTGGCCTTCAAATTCTAAATCTGACTTTCTTGAAGTAAGCAATAAGAATCTTGCTTGAGACGCTGCTAATCCCATTTAATGCTCCTCTTAATTTTTTAAATTCCGTATAAAGAGAGGTGTACTAATCTAAAATAATGCGTACTAAGAAGGTTATAAGTTATGCTCCCCCTGAAATTAAATGTTATTTGGAAATATTTGCGTTGATAATTTAAGTTTACCCTTTTATAGTAAGAATTGGATGAAAAAAATTACATAGTGCCTATAGATAATTCTACTCATTATTAATAAATTCATATAGAATTTATGTACTAATGAATTTGTATTGTTTTAAAGGGGAACGCATATAATTTGTTAGCTGGTTTAACACTACAAATAAATGAACTTATGAAATTTTTATAGTTTGAGATAAAATTGTCTGAAATAACACTTCTGAAAGGACTATTTTATGCAGGATATTATTTATACAGGATGGTCAATAATTTTAATAACTACAATAGTTTTAGGCATTGCACACATCGGAATAAATAAGAATACAATTAAATTTCACTTCCCTACGGTTTCTTTACCATTGACCTTGTTATGCGGTGTATTTTTCTGGTGTCCACTGTTCTTTTTTAATCAAGAAATGGATATTCTTTCTATAACAATTCCATTTGTAATTGGTATTCTTTTATCTCTTGTTGCTCAATGTATGCAGCCAAAATCAGAGTTATTTGTTTCTACAGTGTGTTTTTTAGTAGTGTTATTAATTTACAAGATGTTACCAGATAATATGTTTTTTATACTGGCGATGTATATTTTGGGGTTCTTTGTGGGTGCTGTTTTAAGATTATTAAGGGCAGAAAGGTATTCTGGTAACTTATTAACAACAGTAGCATTATTATTACCGATATATGCGGGGTTTGTCTGGAATAAATCAATAGATATTCCAGCTTCAGAGTTTGATAAAAGAATATTTTTAATGCTTGTTATTACCGTTTTAGCGTTTATTTATGCTTTTTCACTTAATTTTTTACAGGATGATAAAAAGGGACTTAAAAGATTAGGAACATTAGTGGTTGCAACGTTAGTTATTTACCTTGTTTTTGCAAATATATTGAATTTATCAGTTGATTATATCTACCTTGTTGTAGCAGCGTTTGGCTTTGCACAGTTACTTGAAGGCATTAGTTCTAAGGCTTCAACAACGATTAACTCAAAAGCATTTGATGTTATAGCTGGTTTATCACTTATACTGATAGTAGGATTTATTGTGACCAGAATCTTTGGTATCTGGGGTTTAATTATTATTAGTTTATGCTGTCAGGCAACTACATCATATAAATCAGAAAAATTAATTAACTGGCCAGTTATTGCCTCACTTTTCTTTGCTTCAAAAGCACTGGTCCACGTTTTTATACAACAAACCACATTAAATGTAACCGGATTAAACCTAAATCATCCATATGTGTATGTAGGCTTAATGATAGGCTTATTTATACCTTTCTTAATTCTGGGCTTTACTTCTGTGTATTATAAAAAATTTACTGGTGTTAACGTTATGCTTTTAATTTTGATGGCTTTGTTTACCCCACTTTTATCAAGTTATATAATACACTGTGAAGCTTCAGGAGCAATGGTGCTGGGCCTATCTGTCTCAGCTCTTATACTAACAATTGCAGGAAAAATACTTGGCGAAGAATTTGAAAACAAAGAAATTAAGATTGTTTCTAATGCAATGCTTCCATTAACAGGATTAATTGCATTAATGTTAATATCTACTCAGGATTTAATAATTATTGGTAATATAGCCACAAGAGAAACGAGGGCAGTATCTTTTATTACTGTGGCATTGATTACCGGTTTATATATTCTATCTCAATATAGAATTAAAGATCACTCTTACGAAGAATTTTATCCGGAAGAAGGTTAAAGAAATATTATTAAATAAACTAAACTCTTAGATTCCCACCTGTTCCAAGCTGGCTGGCAGTGAGGTTCAGAGGTTTAATAGCGGTTCTGTTGACAACAGGAAAACTTGTTTGTTGTGTAATAGGAATATTATTAGTTGGACTACTAACTACATTTAAATTTTGTCCAGGAGGAATAGGTATTCCCATTTGTTGTGCCATAGCATTAAGAGTTGCAGGGTCCATCCCGGCTAATTGTTGATTAAGTGCATTAAGAGTAGCCGGATCCATATTGGCTATTTGTTGATTAATAGCTTCAAGTGATTTGGGGTCGACTTTTCCTGCAAGAGGGTTAGCACCACCAGCTTGTGGCATGCCGCCCATTTGTTGTGTAAGTGCATTCATCATGTTTGGGTCCATGTTTCCAAAGGCCTGGCTCATTTGCTTTTTGATGGCTCTTTGCATTAAAGTTCCACCTGCTATTAAGCCTGCAAGGAATGTAACGCCATAGGTAAGTACGTTTTTCCACATAATTTAATACCTTTTGTTACTAATGTGAGGATATTTTTTAAAAACAGCTGAACAATATTTTATGCTACATATTTTCAACAGGTTAACTAAATTGTTACATTTAACTGTAACTTGTTTATTGAAGTTATAAAGATAATTTGTGCTTTTTATAAACCCTTTACAATAAATCTTTTAAAAAAAATAACCTGCTTTTTTCTTCCTGCTTATAGTCTTGTCTAACTCATTTAGTGGATATCTTTATTTTTTGATAATGGTATAAATGTGTAATAGAAAGTTAAGCTTAATTTTTGAATCTATACAGTGCTTATTACAAAAGTTTTAAAATCAACAATTGCCTATACTCTTTTAGGAAGTTAAAAATTGTCAAAAATTGTTCCAGAAGTACAAAATATTAAAGACCTGCTTCAATGTGAAGATGATTCAGCCCTCAGACAAGAGCTAAATGAGCTTCATCCTGCTGATCTTTATGAGGTATTTTTGGAAATCTCTCCTGAAGAGCGTTCCAGGTGTTTTATGCTACTTGACACTGATACGGCAGGAGACCTGTTAGATGAACTTGATGTAACTCTTCAAACAGAGCTCTTTTCACAGTTAAGCCTTGACACCGTTTTAGAAATCTTTGAACTTATGCCTAATGACGCTGTAGTTGATCTTTTAGGTGTAATTCCTCCTGCAAAAGCAGAATATATTATTAAAAAACTGCCAGCCAAAGAATCAGAAGAAATTAGAGAGTTGATGCAATATCCTGAAGACACTGCTGGTGGTATTATGACCAGCGAATATCTTAAACTAATTTCTGATATGACTGTTGGTCAAACAATTCAGTTTTTAAGAATGCGTGCTGAGCTAGAAAATACTTCTTTTTATTATCTTTATGTAGTAGATAGAAGTGAAGTGTTGGTTGGTGTTGTTGGTTTAAGAGCTTTAATAACTTCTCCTGATTACATTACAATTGAAGAAATAATGGATAGGGATGTAACAACTGTAAATGTTTATGATGATCAGGAGGTAGTAGCAGACACTTTACAGAAGTATAATTTTTTAATGTTACCTGTTGTAGATGACAGCAAGGTTTTAAAAGGTATTGTTACCTGGGATGATGCCCAGGATGTAATTGAAGAAGAAGTAACAGAAGATATTTATTCATCCGGTGGTATTCAGATTCATGATGACATTGATGTTGAAGAAATAATTAAAGGTAAATTATCTACAGAAGTAAAAGCAAGGGTTTTCTGGTTAATGCTAACAATGTTTGCCGGTTTTGGAGCTGTTACAATAGGTAAAACATTCGAAGAAACCCTTGAAGCATTACCAATAATTGCTATTTTTCTACCACTTGTTATTGGTTTAGGAGGAAATACCGGCACACAATCAGTAACAATTATTGTTAGGGCACTTTATACAGGAGACATTGCTTTATCAGATGCTTTTAAATACATAATTCGTGAATTTAATGCAGGCCTAATTATAGGGTTGTTATTTGGTTGTATTGTCACTCTGGCATCATTTTTATTTACAGACAACCCAATGATAGCCATTATTGTTGGGATCTCTATGGTATTGACCATATGTTTTGGGGCTACAGTTGGTACTATAGTTCCCTTCGTTTTAAAGAAGATGAATTTTGATCCAGCAGTTGCAAGCGGGCCAATAATAACAACTGGCATAGATGTTGTAGGAATAGCAATTTATTTTGGGCTTGTAACATTAATGCTGACACATTTTCCATTAAGTTAAAACTATTTTTCAAATAATTTGTTTATGTTTTGTGGTTTATTATTTAATCTAATTTCAAAATGAATATGATTGCCTGTTGACCAGCCTGTTGAACCAACCTGACCAATAATTTGAGACTTATTAACAAAATCGCCTGGTTTAACTGAATACTTTTTAAGATGCATATAAACGGTTGTGTATCCATTGCCGTGAGAAATTTTGACACAATTGCCTGACCTATCACCAAAAAAAGCTGCTTCAACAAGGCCTTTGTCATAAGAATAAACATTGCTACCTTCAGGTGCAGCAATGTCAATACCAGAGTGTAATGAATAAAGCCCCGTTAGAGGGTGATTTCTGAAGCCATATTTTGAAGTAATATATTTGAGAGGTGTTTTAAGAATTATATTTAAAGGATTATTCATTAAATTATTAAAAATAGAAAAGTCCGAATCCGGTGTAAACTTATTGAGAGATAAATATTGAAATTTTTCTTCAAGTTCAGCCTCCAGTAATTCTTTTTCGGAGATAATTCCGTCATTGTATAGTTGTAAGAGTCTTTCATTTTTTTTACTTTTGTCTGTCTTTAGAAAAACCTCATTTTGTTTTTCCGGAGAATCTTTTAGCATTTTGTATATTAATTCTGTCTTTTCATGTTTTTTGATTATTTCATCATGTTCACTTTTCGAAATTATTCCTTCTTCAAGAAGTTTAGCAGCCTTTTCAAAATTTTTCTTACTTAAGTCAAGGTGCTTTTTTATTAGCTCAAGATTATTACTATCTAGCAAAGATTCTTGTGAAAGAGTTAAGGATTGATTAGTTAGTAGTAAAGAAAAGCAAAAGTAGAAAATTAAAGATATTTTTATCTTTTTAATATCTAATTTGTTTAAAGGAATTCTAAAAGTTTTTCTATACATTTTATATTTTTAAAGTGTTCAGTTAATTAATTGAAGAATATATCAGTAGTTATTATAAATTCAAGTTTTTTTACTTTAACAAACATTTTATTAATGCTTTTTGCTAAAAATACAATTTATAAACAAAAAATTTATTTAGAAAAATAAGAAAAATTTTTTAATAAATATTTGAGAATGTAACTTAATTGCTAGTAATAACCAAGAATATCATTGTTAATATTTTCAAAAGGCTGTATTAGAAACTAAAATGCTTAAATAGATTTATTGAATAAAAATTGTTTAGGTTATAATATTTTGGATATATATTTTTTTAGGTTTTATTCGAGGTTATATATATGGTTGTCAAAGAAAAGACTGAATCAAAAAATTCTGAAAAGCTTAAAGCCCTAGAGCTGACATTAGACAACATCGAAAAAGACCATGGAAAAGGATCTATAATGCGTCTGGGAGATAAAGCTCTTACATCAGTAGATGTTATTCCTACAGGTGCTTTAGCTCTGGATATAGCCTTAGGAGTTGGAGGAATCCCCAAAGGGCGCATAGTAGAGATCTATGGTCCTGAGAGCAGTGGCAAGACCACACTTGCCCAGCATATTGTTGCTGAGGCACAGAGGTTAGGTGGCATAGCTGCTTTTATTGATGCGGAACATGCTTTAGACCCTGATTATGCTAATAAGCTTGGAGTCAAAGTAGATGAGTTGCTTATAAGTCAACCTGATACTGGTGAACAGGCTTTAGATATAGTAGAACAATTAGTTCGATCTGGGGCAATTGACGTTGTTGTTGTTGATTCTGTAGCAGCTTTAGTGCCTAAGGCTGAAATAGATGGAGAGATGGGAGATTCTCATATGGGCCTTCAAGCTCGTTTGATGAGTCAGGCTCTCAGAAAACTAACAGCTATTGTTGGAAAAACAAAAACAGCTGTTATTTTTATCAACCAGTTACGCCAAAAAATAGGTATAGTATACGGAAATCCGGAAACTACCACTGGTGGTAATGCTTTAAAGTTCTATGCTAGCGTTAGATTAGATATAAGAAAAATAGAAACTCTCAAGCAAGACGGCCAGGAATATGGTAATCGAGTAAGAGTTAAAGTTGCTAAAAATAAAGTTGCTCCACCATTCAGACAGGCGGAGTTTGATATTATTTATGGCAAAGGAGTCTCAAAAACAGGGTCAATTCTTGATGTAGCTGTTAATATGAATATTATAAATAAATCTGGTGCCTGGTTCAGCTATGAAGATAATAAACTTGGCCAGGGACGTGAAAAAGCAAGAGACTTCCTTAAAGCGAATCCTAAAATTCTTGAAG